>JANXNT010001202.1 GCA_025353985.1 Limnoglobus sp. | reverse complement strand
CCACGATACCCACGTCGATATACTGCCCGCCGAGCGTTTGCTTGCAATGCACGGCGATCGTGTTTTTACCCTTCACGAACGCTTTCATTGCCTCGGCGGTCATTGGCACTTCGTAGTAATCCGATACATGGCTCGCCACTTTTGCGGCCAACACTCCATTGATGAAAACCTCCGCATCTTCATCGTGGTGCATACGCAGATACAGATCGCCCTTCGGCACTTCCTTCAACTCGAATGCCTGACGAATCCAGATGTCCTTCGTGTTCCACTCGGTGCCGATGATCGCGCCAGGCGTGCCCTTTGTGCCGAACCCGCCTTTGCCGAGTTTCCAGAAACCGTCGTTGAATTCGCTCAGTTCCCAGCCTTTAGTGGGCATGGTAGTGGTGGATCGCCAACTGCGTGCGTCTTTCTCGCTGGTCGGCAGGAGATCGGCCATTACCGGTGGCGGGCCGAATAGCGACTTGTGCCACTTCGCGGTTTCGGCAATGTCGAACTTCATGATTTCGCGATCGTACGTCATGAAGCCATTGACTTCAATCTCCACATCGGTCGTCTGTGTATAGACCGCTGCCGACAGTCCCCTACCGATGAGCGGATGCAACCGGCGAATGAGGCCGTGGTAGTTCGTGCGGAGTTCATCCGTCGTTTTGAAACTGCGATAACCCCAATTGCCCTGATCTTTCCAAAGGTGCCCCGCGACAGGCAAGCCGAGTCCGCCGAACTCGCCGAGTACCGATACGCGATCCTTCATGATCGGGAACATATTGGGGCCGGGGTAATCGTGCATATCCTTCATATCGCCGTAGCCGCGATCCTCCCAGCCAGAAGGCCCGTTGACGAGCCGCGTCGGGTCGTATTCCTTCGTCCATTTGAGGATCGCATTCGTATCGTGCTGGCCCCAACCTTCGTTGAATGGCACCCAGCAATAGATGCTCGGGAAGAACTTCAAGTGATCGATCATCGCCTTCAATTCGTGGCGAAACTGCTTCTTTTCTGGGTCGGTGAACTGATCGTCGGCATCGTTCTTGCCACCCGGCGGGATGAAATGTTGTTTTGTACGATTGATCGCGCTCGGCATATCTTGCCACACGAGCAAGCCCATCCGGTCGCAGTCGTAATAATAGCGTGACGGTTCGATTTTAATATGTTTTCGTACCATGTTCATACCCATTTTCTTCAACACTTCGAGATCGTAGCGCATCGCCTCTTCCGACGGCGGCGTCAGCAACCCATCGGGCCACCAACCCTGATCGAGTGGCCCAATGTGGAACAACGGTTTGTCATTGAGCAACAAGCGAAGATGGCCATCGGCATCAGGCCCGACGGAGACTTTCCGCATGGCGAAGTAGCTCGTCGCTAAGTCGCACGCCGTGTTCTTCATCACCGGGTCCACGACGCCGACCTTCACTTCGTACAGATGTGGGTTGTCGGGTGTCCAGAGTTTTGGATTCTCGACACGAAAACGGAACGGCACACCGCTTACGCCCTTCGCACGCTGCGGCCACACCGTCGTATTGGGGTCGCCTTCAGGCTTGTCGAAGATCATCACATCGCGTGCTGGCCCGGCCACTTCGACCAGGCACTCGACTTCAGCAGTTGCAATGTTCGGCGTGAATTGGATGCGCGTGATGTGTGATTCCGCCACCGGCTCCATCCACACCGTCTGCCAGATGCCGCTGACGGGAGTGTACCAGATGCCGTGCGGGTTGTGGATCTGTTTGCCGAGCGGCTGGCTGCCCTTATCGGTGGGATCCCACACCTTCAGCACCAACTCGCCTTTGCCTTCTTTTAAAGCCTCGGTGATGTCGAAATGGAACGGGTCGAAGCCGCCTTTGTGCGTGCCGGCTTCCTTGCCGTTGACGTAGGCGGTCGTTTCCCAATCGACCGCGCCGAAGTGCAACAGTACGCGTTTGCCCTTCCAGGTGCTCGCGTCAATGTCGCGCCGATACCAGAGTTCTTGCGTCTCGGTGGGGTGTTTGCCGACGCCGCTCAGCGCGCTCTCGATGCAGAACGGCACGAGGATTTTGCCGTCCCATTTCTCGGGTTTCGCATCGCCCTTGTTGGTGATCGCGTAGTCCCACAGGCCGTTGAGGTTGGCCCAGTCTTTGCGAACCATCTGCGGCCGCGGATACTCCGCCCACGGCGTTTTGTCGGGCGTAATCTGCTTGCCCCACTTCGTCATCAGCGGCGTGGCTGCCGGTTTCCAATCGGCCGCCGAGGCGGTACCGATCAGCAAGAGCATCGCAATGAGAGAGAATCGCATGGTGTTACTCCGGTTTCTGGAGAAATCCGAAAAGACATTGTAGAAGTTGCGGTCGGAATGGCGCGTAACACCACTAGCCCTGGATGAAGCGCATGCCCGGCGGGAAACTCCAGACGAAGATCCCCACGATGACCACGGTGATGACGAACAGATACGCCGCCACCAACCCGCCGATGCGCCACGAACGATACCAGCAACCCGCAGCCACGGGTGGCAACGCGAGCACCATCGACTGGCTCGATACCAAGTGACTACAAATGTATAATGCAACGACACCAGCCACCGCCCATATCGCTGCAATACCCGCCGCACGTTGCCATGTCATTGGTCGATCCTCCATACTTATTTTGCAACTCGCATGCGACGCCCAAATTCGCAACGCTAACCGCGATGGTTTGGAATTAGAAGTGTTTGGAAATTGTCACACGAAGCTGATGCGGAGTCCAATTCTTTCTCTGTTGCGGGCTATTTGTCGCGGTCGGCGTGAATGCGGCGCAGCACGGTGTCGATCGCATCGCGGTACGCGGTCTCGGTTTGTCGCGCGCGATATTGTTCGATGCGCAAGAGCAAGCGGGCGTTGCCGGTTCGTTGTTCGTATTCGTGGGCGAAGGAATACGCCGATTCGATCTCGCGACGCGTCGATGCGAAACTCTCGCCACGGTGCGGCGTCGGCGTCGTGGTCATCTCGGCCCGGACGGTGCGCCGTTCGACGATGTGGATGCCTTCTTTTAACTCGATCGTACGCCGAAACTCGCGTGCCAGGCCATCGACGGGGGAAACGAAAACGTCATCGGTACGCTGCCACGGCCGGTCGAGGCCGGTCGGTTTCTCCCATTCGGCGGTCCGTTGCAAGGCACTCAATTCGACGACCTGCGCGCCGTTCTGGACGATGGTTCGCTTCGCGGTCCACTGGCGTGTGGGTCGTGCTGGCTCTTCGATTGTCCACGTCTGGCCGATGGTTGCTACCGTTGCGGGCAGTGGCACGAAGAAGCCGGTTTCGGTGGTTGCGGGTTCGTTGAGTGGCAGCGGTGCCACCGCTATGACAGTCGTTTTGTCGTTGAGCAAAAATGGCGGGGACGGCTTGGGGCGAAGCAATTGGATCGCGCCGCGGGCATCGACACGCACGAGTTCGAGCCGCACGATGGCGGGGGCTGGCCCCGTGGCACTCTTCAGGCCGGTGATTGAAGCAGCAGCCCCGGCGATGCTCGGATCTTCGAGCGGGCAGAGCCGCGTCAGGATCGCGACATCAGTGGAATCGTCTCGGCCACTCAGTGCGAATACGCGCACCTCGAGGCGGAACTTACGTTTATACGGGCGATCTTGCCGCGTGCATTCCTCGGTCACTTCGCCGGTGTAAACCATCTCGTCGCCGACGGAAAACGTCGGACCCACCGCACGCGGTTCGGCCGCCATCGGTACCCACGCCGCGAGAAAGAGGATGCCAAGCACGTTCACGGAAGTTCCCAGAAAGAGATCGAATCCCGGCGACTATAGCAACCGGCCCGAACCGCACAACGGCGGTTTGGGATGCGAGTTACGATGTTGCACGGGAACCACGTCGATGATAGAATTCATAATATTCCATGCGACGGAAACGAGCGGACAGGTGTGAAATGCTTCCCATCGAACAAATATCGCCTGTGCAAGAAGAGAGTCTCGATCCGTCGATCCTCCCCCGGCTCGTCGAGTTTGTTGGCCAGATTGCGAGTGTATGTTTCGACAAACCGAAGATCATTATTCGCGATGTCAACGGCGAAGAACACATTTGCCAAGCGACGCGAGAGTTGATTGATCGGGCCATCGATCTCCGACACGAACGGGTTGCTGGCAAAATGTTGATTCGCCCAGATATGAAGCGGCTGTTGATTCTTCGCGATGCGAGTCAGCCGGAATCGATACCGAATCAAACCGAACGCGATCGACATCTGTTCGAAAAGTGGGATGGCACACTTCGTAACTCGCAGAGTGAAATTGTGGATCGCCATCTCGCTCACGCACACCCACTTCCGCTCGTAAGATACCGGCATGTTTTCCTGGCTTAGCAATCGTCGTCGTCGCAATATCCTTTGTGGGCCGTTTCCCGGTTGGTGGGAGCCGATCCTTCGCCGGAACATCGCGCATGCTGCGTACTTGTCTGCCGAGCAGAATCTCACGCTTCGCAATATCACGCGGATTCTGGTAGCTGAAAAAAAGTGGGAGGCGGCACGCGGGTTTGCGATTACTGAGGAAGTGAAAGTCACGATTGCGGCACAAGCGGCGCTCTTGATCGTCGGCATGAACGACCACGATTATTACGGCCGCGTACAGTCGGTGGTCGTGTACCCCGATGCGTTTCGGATGCCGAACGAGGAAGATGGCTGGGAGGAAGACGACATCGGTAGCGACAACATTACGGGGCAGGCGGTGTATCGCGGGCCGGTGATTTTGGCGTGGGACGATGTGCTGAAAGAAGGTCGCGATCCGTCGTGCGGGCAGAACCTCGTGCTGCACGAATTCGCGCACCAACTCGACTTCCACGACAACGCAATCGACGGTACGCCACCGCTAAAAAGCCGCGATCAATCGCAACGCTGGCACACCGTCATGACCGCCGCGTTCGTCGAACACAAACGCCAAATCGCGGCGAACGAAGAGACGTTCTTCACCGAACATGCCGCCGACGACGAAGCCGATTTCTTCGCCGACGCGACCGAGGCGTTCTACTGCGCCCCGCACGGCCTACACGACGATTTCCCGGACATTTACGCACTGTTGGCCGAATATTACAACCTCGACCCCGCGAGCTGGTTCGCACGGACGTAGCAGGCACATTCCATGTGCCGATCGGATACGTAACCCGCAAACTGTCTCAACGGCACATGGAATGTGCCGACAACCACCGCGAGAATACTCCATTGCCAACACGTAGCGAACGCGACAAGATGCTTGCGGGCGAGCTGTATTACTCGCTCGATCCGGAACTGATCGCGGCGCGGGAGCGGGTACGCGATCTGTGCTTCGCCTTCAATGCCACGCGGGAATCGGAGGCCGAGACGCGCAGGAAACTCCTGGTATCGATGCTCGGTTCCGGTGGCGATACCGTCTGGATGGAGCCGCCGTTTCACTGCGATTACGGTACGAACATTTTCCTCGGCGAGCGCGTGTACTTCAATTTTAATTGCGTCGTGCTCGATGTCTGTCGCGTCGAAGTCGGGGATTTCACCCTGTTCGGGCCGAACGTGCAAATCTACACCGCGACGCATCCGATGAACGCGTCGTTGCGCCGCAAACAAGAGTTCGCGAAGCCGATCGTCATCGGTTCCGATGTCTGGGTGGGCGGTGGCGCGATCATCTGCCCCGGCGTCACGATCGGTTCGCGGACCGTTATCGGCGCGGGCAGTGTCGTGACGCGAAACATCCCCGAAGGCGTGATGGCCGCCGGCAATCCGTGCCGGGTGATTCGCGAGATTACCGAGTAAAAACGCTACTCGTTGATGCCCAATTCGCGTTGCAAAACTGCGCACTATCTTCTATCAAGTCCACTCGGAAAACCGAACGGTTCGTTCGCCCCCGTACTCATTTGAAATCTGGAATGCTTCGCCCAACCGATGCGTATCCGAAAGTCGAGACCGCGCCCGCTTTGAGCCAAACCCCGCTGCCCATGAAACCGGCCCCCCGTACCCTCGGGCGGGTTCCGGCTTTGGATGGCTTGCGGGCGCTCGCGATCCTCGCCGTCTTCGGCGTTCACCTGCAATGCACGATCGGTGGCAATGGCGTCACCGTATTCTTTGCGCTCAGTGGCTTCCTCATCACCGCGATTTTGCTCGATGAAATCGAACGTACGGGGCGAATCCAACTCGGCAAGTTCTTCATACGCCGCGTACGGCGACTCCTGCCCGCACTGCTCGCGTTCCTGATTGTCGATGCCATTTACATCGCGTGCTGTTACACCGGCTGGGACCGCAAGGCGATGCTCATGCTGGCCGCGTTAACGCCGTTTTACGCGAATAACTGGCTGATCGGGCTGCGGGCGGTTTCGGACAATCACCTTTCGCACACGTGGTCGCTGGCGGTCGAAGAGCAATTTTACCTCGTTTGGCCGTTCGTATTGCTGTTGATCGTGCGACTTGCGGGTATTCGCCGTGCGGGGTTCGTCGTGCTGGCGCTGGCGGTGCTGGCCGTCGGCTGGCGGTTCGCGGTCGCAGCGATGGGCGGCACCGAGTATCGCATTTACAACGGCACCGATACGCGAATCGATGCGGTGCTGTTCGGGGCCGCCACCGCGTTCGCGTTCCGCTACCGCTTGCTGCCCGAATCGCGTGTGTG
Organism: Limnoglobus sp.; assembly: GCA_025353985.1. GTDB lineage: Bacteria > Planctomycetota > Planctomycetia > Gemmatales > Gemmataceae > Limnoglobus. The sequence continues at coordinate 3,366 of JANXNT010001202.1, read as the reverse complement.
GCGTTTCGTTGCAGGTATCGCCTGCGTTGCGTTGGTGCTGCATTTGTTCGCGGGTATCGGTGCCGCAGAGCGTTCGCTGTCGTTGCGTTGCCTCGGTGGTTACGCACTGGCCGCGATGTTGGCGTGCGTGGCGATCGTGTTACTCGCGGAAGGTCGGGGCGGCATCGCCGGTCGCTGGCTCGCGTTCCTGCCACTCGTTTACATCGGCAAAATCTCGTACGGCTTGTACCTCTGGCATTACCTGATCTTCGATGCGATCCACACGCAGTTCCCCACGCTCGATCCCGTTGCCGCCATCGCGATGAAACTCGCGCTAACGAGCGTGGCGGCCGTCATCAGCTATCACGTCATCGAACGACCGTTTTTAGCCGATCACAGTCGACGTAAGTCTGAATTGCGAACGCTCTAAAACCGTGTTTTCGGATGTTTTTCCGTCTCAAAATGCCCCATTTTGATCGCAAACGACTGATTTGTTCTGAGGTTTTTTACCGTAAATTGAACTTCTGTCGAGTGTTACGTCGACAGGTTTTCGATTGACACTCGCTGCAGGTAGCGCCTTTTTTGGGTCACTATGCGCCTTTTCTATGTCATTGCGCGCCTTTTCTATGTCACGGCGCGTCCTTTCTATGTCATTTGGAGACACTTTTGGGTACGTCCGTGACAGTGTGCAAAAGTCGACTTACGTCAATTAAACGTAAACTTATTGAATCCGCGAAATCGTGTGGTGCGACCGAATCGGGATTCGTTTCGCCGCGCCGCAGACGCGATAAGTGATAAGTGGTCCATGCGGCTCGCGTGCAGTCTGACTGCCCTGCACGCGAGCCGCGTGCTCCACGTAAGACTCCCACGCGCTTCGCTACGCAAAGCCTACGCGGCGCGGCTAAACGAATCAAAACTGTCGCCGAGATGCGGTCGAATGCCCAACTACTCGATAACTTCCGTCTGGATCGTGCCAACGTTGACGATCGGTGTATAGAGGTCGACGCTTTCTTTCGACGACCGGATCGAGATGATGAGGCTATATCTTGCGGGCTGGTTATACCGTTCGAGGTGCTTGCGTTCGCGCCACCAGCCACTCACGGGATAAACTACGAGATTACCTGACCGGGCGAGGGTTGCCGCTGATCCGGTCCACCAATCGGAGTGTAAAGAACCAAGCTTTCGTGCAGCTTCGCCCACAACCCAACCACGGGTCTCTTTAGCGTTCGTAGGGCGATCCGGAGAGTTCCAAAAAGCCCGCGAGATCCGCTTCTTGAAGCCCTCAAGATTCTCGGTGGGTCGGATCACATCGAACCGCAGGCCGTGCGACGCGTATCTGTGGTTTACCCCCCACCCGACGTTTCCCGGACTCGGCTCGATGAAATACGAGAGCGTCACGCGCATCGTAACCTCTTCTTCGCCGAGATCTTGCAGCACTTCAATCGGCCACGGCAGGTCGTGGGCGTTCATGTGATTTGTCTGGATCTCACTCTTATCCATGTGGAACGGTTGGAATTCACCCTGGTAGAGCAAGGTGACAGCGTTTTGCGCGCTATGTAGGGCACGCTGCAAGTTGGGGACACCGTAGCCATAGCATCGCAGGCGTTGAAGGATGTCCGATTTCGAGTTGGTGGGGAATTTCTTCCGCATCGCTGGGGTCCAACTAGCCGTATGCACCATCAAAGCTCTAACGGTCTCAGGCCAGAAATCTGGGTGATAGCTCCAGATCGTCGCCGCCATTCGTGCCGCGAGTGCAGTGGCCGCGCTGGTTTCAAGCATTGTTGTCAACAAACGGTCGGGTTTCATGACAGTAGACAGCAGAGACAGGTCATCGCAACTCAATGGCAACGCGTCCTTTTTCGCTGCGTGGTTACCGCCCTCCATGACGAGATCTGGCTTGATGGGCCAGCCGTTGCGAAGTTTCTCCGGCCAGGCAAGTGAGGTTCGGCTGGTTGGGCACAACCCCCCGGCCTCGGCAAGCGGCTCGTATCCGGCTAGGGTCTTGTCACGGATCTCGATCTTCTCAGTAAACGCACCGACGGTAAGGGCGTTCCACGCCTGCCCCGGATCTTCAACTCCGCCGCGCGTAATGTTCCAGTCGTGGTAAACGTAGTCTTTCAAGCTGATCTCTTCTCGCATGTTCCCGGCCGAGATGAACATGAGCCGTCGCGCACCGTCGAAGGCACCCGAGCAGAGGTCATCGACAGCCCCGGACCAAAGGGATGGCAATCCTCCGTCACGGTGGTCCGAGGCCGTTAACGCCATACACAACGCGCGGTTTCGCTTCGACGCCTGTATATGGGCAAAAGCCACCCCGTCCTGCATCCGCCGCCCGTAGTCCGGCGGATCGTTCTCGGCGGGCGGCGGCGGCATGATTTTCACCGACTCCAAAACGTGCCGCAACTTGACCTTTCCCATCTCTTTCATCACGTCAGTTAAGCAGCCATACAGTGCCAGGCCCGCCATCCCGGTCCCGTGTTGCTCTTTATCGCTGTCGCTTACTCCCCACTCGGGTTTCGATGCGTGCTGGTCCTCCTCGGCGAGGGCCGGTTTGAGCATCGGGTGGCTGCGGTTCACCCCCCAATCGATGATGCACACGCACGGCGGGTTTTTGCCCGGTAGCACGATCCGCTCGACAACGTCGGCGACGAAGTCAGCCTGTTCTGCCCCCTCCATATCGACATAGTGGCTGGCGAGTTCTTTGGCCTTTCTGAGTTCGCCGATCATCGCGAGCAGGTCAATGGACGACGAGATCTGCTTTGGAGTGGCCTTCGCGTGGACGACGACACGTTCCGGAAATGCGACGTGGAGTTTGCTCACGAGATTAATGCCAACGGCCGCCGCGATGTCCGTGAACCGCTGATGCACGGTGTCGGCTGTCCCTCGGGGGCCGTGAAGCCAAAACTCCCACCAGATCTCTTCGTTCGGTTTGGGAAAGTCGAGCGAGTCCTGCCAGAAATCCTCGATGATGGCGAGCCGGACCGAGGCAATGCTGTCGACGAGTTCCTGGTTCTGGCGGCCTTCAGATAGCAGCGTGGCCAGCTTGCTAACCTTCTTCTTAAACCCGTCTACCTCGGCCTCGGCGACGATGAATTTCACCTTGATCTTCGGTGCCGAGCCGATCTTCAGTTTCTCTAGATCGTCTGACTTCGCCTTGAACACAGGCCCGCGGAACTTGATGCCATTGTCCGGATCGGACAGAGCCTTGAGTTTCTCCTCGTCATCCGGATCGCCCACAAAAATCAGCACAACGCTCGCCGCATACACTTCGATAAGCTTCAGGAATGCGTTGAGCTTGCCGTCGGGAACGAACACACGTGCCACCTGCACGCCACCGACGACCTTCACGCCGAGCAGCTCGATCTTCTCGCCGTAGCGCTCGAGGCT
>JANXNT010000386.1 GCA_025353985.1 Limnoglobus sp. | reverse complement strand
CGTTCGGCTTCGCCTGGTACGTCAGCACGTCGTCTTTGGTGATGCGATTACCGGGGCCGGTGGCAGCGATTTTCGCGGCATCGAGTCCCGCATCGCCGACCATCGCCCGCGCCGCCGGCGACATCACGATGACATCGGGCGAACCCACCGGGGCCGCCGCAACGGGTGCCAACTTCGCAACCGGTGTCGCCATCGGCACGCCCGCCGGATCGATCGTCGCGACCGTTTCGCCGATCTTCACCGTCGTACCTTCGGGAACGAGGATTTTCAGCACGCCCGCCGACGGAGCCGCCACTTCCACCGACGCTTTATCGGTTTCGAGTTCGATCAGCGGCTCATCGACTTTGACCGACTGGCCATCGCTTTTCAGCCAACGCGCAATGCGGGCTTCGACGACCGCTTCGCCAACCGACGGGACTTTCAAATCGATGCTCATGTACGTTCTCGCGTCGAGTGGGCAGATGTTCTAGATTCAGTTTTAGCAGGCAACCGTTCGCGAACAGCGTCGAGGTCGGGTGCCGTTATGAGAAAACGATACAAGCTCTTCAGGGCAGCGGAGTCGTAAATTTGAAGGACGCGCGGCATCAGTGCTTCGCCCGCCTCGCCGAACTTCACATCAAGGATAGACTCGATGTATTCGTAAGCATTTTCATTGCGGCCTTTCAGGGTCGCTTGCGCCAGCAATACTCGTTCGTACGGATACAGAAATGGCTCGGCTTGTTTCTTTTCGGCTTCGTATATTTCGTGCATGAATACGGTCTCGCGTTGTGGGGCCAGGCTTTACTCCGGTGGCAACCGTTCGATGACAGCGTCGAGGTCGGGTACCATTACGAGAAATCGAAGCAGGCTCTTGAGTGCTGCAGAGTCGGTAATCTGAAGTACGCGCGGCATCAGTGCCACACCCGCCTCGCCAAATTTGACGTCGAGAATCGACTCGATGTTCTCGTAAGCATTCTGATTGCGTTCTTGTATACGTTCCAGCGTCTGCAACGCTATCTGGTACGGATACAGGAATGGCTCGGGTTGCTTCTTTTCGGCTTCGTATATTTCGTTCATGAATATGGTCTCGCGGGGTGGGGACAGGGTCATTATCCAGTCGATCGTTTTGAATAGCAATCGCACGCGGCGTTTGTCGAGGCCGCGATCGTAGAGGCTGCGTACTAACGCTAGTTTCCACTGCACTCTTGCGCTTGGGTCGCCACGGGTTTCGAGCGTCTTCAGGTGCGCGAGCGTCACTGCGGCAAACGGGTTCGAGTCGGTTGTGAGTTCCCGCTCCCGTGCGGCATATTCTAGCAGCTTCGCCGTCGGAAATGTGAACCGCACTTCGCAACCCCAACGCCCCGCCACGAACTCGCTCGGTCGCCAGTTCAGGCGGTCGTCGCCGAGAATCCCTAGACTCACCGGCATCGTGCCATACTTGTCGCAGAGCCGATGGTTGTACGTATACATTCGCTCTGCAAACGCCGACTGTTCCTGGCTCTGCACTTCCACGTGAATGAGCAGCCATTGCTCCTGGCCATCGCGCATCCAGACCTTCGCGAGTTTATCGACGGTGCCACGGCCGGTGGCGGAATCGGGTGCGATGCGTTCGAGTTCCTTGTCAAGAAATTCGTGTCCGCGTTCGACGTCGATGTTCGCGTACACTTGCGGGAAGAAAAAATCGAGAAATGGTTCGAAGAACCATTCGATCGCTTCTTTCCAAGGCCCATCGAACTCGCACTCGGGTTCCGGCTCTTCGACGATTGCGTCCATTAGCGTTTCGCCAGTTCTTCGTCGAGGAGCTTTCGCACGACGTCGTTGGCTGCGCCTTTGTTGTTCTTCATGACGTGGCCGACCATCGCCATCTTCGCGGCGTCTTTACCCGCTTTGAAGTCGGCGAGGGCTTTCGGGTTGGCCGCAATCGCGACGATAACCGCTTCGCGCAGGGCCGTATCGTCGAACTCTTTGACGCCCGCCGACACTTTTGCGTCTTCGACTTTCACGCCCGTTTCGAGGATGATCTTGAAGATGTCGACGCGGTCTTGCTTGTTCAAGCTGCCGGTCTTCTGGATGAAATCCGCGTAGGTGCTCGCCGTGACGGGGAAGGCGTCGATCTCTTCCTTGCGGTCGGTCAGCGCTGGGAAGACGAGGTCGCTGATGCGGTTCGCGGCCATCTTGCCATCGCCGACAATCGCCGTAACGGCTTCGAGATACGCCACCGTTTTGCGGCCCTTCGCAACGAACACTTCGGCATCGTACGGCGACAGCCCGTACTGCGTTTGTAACCGTTGCCGCTGGGCTTGCGGGAGTTCGCCCATCGTCGCGCGGATCGCGTCGAGTTGCGTTTCCGTCACGATCACCGGCACCAAGTCCGGCTCCGGGAAGTAGCGATAATCGGCGGCGTCTTCCTTGTGGCGCTGCACTTCGGTGCGGCCCTTCGCGTCGTCCCAACCGGCGGTCGTTTTCAGGAACTTATCGATGCGGTAGTTCGCCGGATCTTTTTCGAATTCCTCGAACTGGCGCTTGGCTTCGTAAACGATCGCACGCCCCACGGAACGGAAGCTGTTGAGGTTTTTAATCTCCACGAGTGGCGTGGCGGCGTAGCCTTTGGCCTCGCTGGACATCGGCACGTGAATGTTCACGTTGGCATCGCAGCGCAGGCTGCCTTCCTGCATTTCGCAATCCGAAACGCCGAGTTCGCGGAGCAGCAACCGCACTTCATCGAGGTACGCCATCGCTTCTTCGGGGCTGTTCATTTCGGGTTGCGAAACGATCTCCAGAAGCGGCGTGCCGGTGCGGTTGAGATCGACGCGGGTATCGCCGCCGCGGCCAGTTTCGTCGTGCGTGTTCTTGCCCGCGTCTTCTTCGAGGTGTGCGCGAATGATGCCGATGCGCTTCGGCGTGTAGCCCTTCTTCGGGTCCGGGTGGATGTTGATATCGAGGAAGCCTTCGTGGCTGAACGGCAAGTCGTATTGGCTAATCTGGTAGTTCTTCGGCAAGTCCGGATAGTAGTAGTTTTTGCGGTCCCATTTGGTGAAGCCGGGCTTCTCGCCGGGGTGCGTGGCGATCTGGCAGTTGAGCGCCATCGCGGCCTTCAGCGATAGCTCGAACGCCTTGCGGTTCATGACGGGCAGCGAGCCGGGCAGCCCGAGGCACACGGGGCAAACAGCCGTATTCGGTGGCAACCCAAACTGATTCGGACAGCCGCAGAAGAGCTTCGTCTTCGTCAGCAATTGCACGTGAATTTCCAGCCCGATAACGATCTTGAACGGCTCGGCCATGATGGTTCCTTCTCCGGATCGCGTAGATTCTCCAGTGAATTCTATTGTAGCGGCCCGTCATCGCGCGGCCTTACGCTTCCGTCCGCATAAGTTTGCAAACCCAAAGCCACGGACGATCGTCCGTGCGAACTTCCTCCGTCGAAAATGTCCACGGGAACGCAATACGATTCTTGACGCGACATTCCGAAGGCCAGTAGTATGTCATCTGTAGATTCAGAATAAATTGTTTGTCTCATGTAGGGATTGGATAAACATTTGTTCGGCGGAGGGGGGCGCAGCAGTGGCGTGGTCGCCAGAGAACCAAGCAAAAGCGTTCCTCAGCGCTGTAAGCATGACCCGACTCGCCCGCGTCCAGGAACTGCTCGCCCTCGGAGTGGACCCGAACACCGCCGATCCGTGGGGCCGCACGGCCCTCCACATGGCTGTCCGGTACGCCTACAACGGCGAAGCCGAAGCGATGGTGATCGTCCAAACCCTCTTGGCGGCCGGGGCCGACCTCAATGCCGCCGATCAGGAAGGCTTCACGGCGCTTAAGCACGCAGCCGTCTACGGCTACCCGGATTTGCTCAAGCACCTGCTCGCGGCCGGCGCGGAAGTGAACCACCGCACGCCGGAGGGGCAGACGGCGATCAGTATGATCGAGTGCTGCGCGCCGATCAAGAATCGCCGCAAGCGCATCATCAAGGTTCTGGAACAGGCGGGTGGCGTGCGGTAGTCTCCAGGAGTACTACAGACGACGGCGGAACCTGATTTGTTTCTTCGCACGGCTCACTCGGCCGCCGCCGCTGCTAAGTGTGGTCGTTCGGCGACGCAGGGCGTGGTAATGCGGTGGTGGAAGCGTGGCCTCAGTCTGCTCACCGTGGTCGCGTTTCGAAGACTCATCACGACCCTGGATCGCAAGGGTGATTGTCCTCCCTCGCTATCGCTTTTTGAAGTTGCGCCTTTCTCATGTAGGGGCACCCCTTGTGGGTGCCGGTTCCTACGCCTGCAACTGGGAAGTTCATCCAAGGCACCCACAAGGGGTGCCCCCCAAGTGACGTGAAGTTGCACTTGACGGGTTTTCTGGGCCATCTCGGTTCGGGTTCACCAGTTGTGTCAAAGGCACAGATGTGTCATTTCGACATGGGAATCCTCGCCATCGAAACCGTTGTCGTTCTTGG
>JANXNT010000317.1 GCA_025353985.1 Limnoglobus sp. | reverse complement strand
TCGCTGACCGGAGGCTTGGTTTACTACGGTGAGAAACTGCCCGCGTTGAATGGCGTGTATCTCTACGGCGATTATTCCACGGGGCGGATTTGGGGAATGAAGCACGACGGTACGAAGGCAACGTTTCACAGCGAACTTGCCAGCCCCCGGCTGCAAATTACCGGTTTTGGCATGAACACTCGCGGCGAATTACTGATCTGTGACCATCGCAGTGCGGGCGAAAGCGGGTTCTATTCACTCGTCCCGAATTCAGACACGACACCTTCAAAATTCCCCACGAAACTTAGCGAAAGCGGCCTCTTTGAAAACGTCGCCCAACACCAGATGCAACCCGGCGTCGTTCCCTACTCCGTCAATGCCCCGTTCTGGTCGGATGGACTCCACAAACAGCGTTACATCGCATTGCCGGGGGAAACGACGATCGACTACACCCGAACGCGCGGCTGGAACTTCCCTGACCGAACCGTGATTGTGAAAAGCTTTGCCTTCGAAACCGAGGAAGGAAACCCCAAGAGCCGAAAGTGGATCGAGACGCGGTTCATGACCAAACAAGGCACCGATTGGTTCGGTTACACGTACCTGTGGAACGACGCCGGTACGGACGCGGAACTGATTCCTTCTGGTGGCCTGAACAAGGAACTCAAGATTCAAACCGCAACGGGCCAGCGCACACAAGTATGGCATTACCCCAGTCGGGCGGAGTGTATGGTGTGCCACAGCCGAGCCGCAAACTTCGTCCTCGGCTTGTGCGAAATCCAGATGAACAAGAAACACGACTACGGGACGTGTACCAACAACCAGATTCGTGAACTCGAACACCTCGGTTTATTTAAGACGAACTACACTCAGGAAATCGATTCCAAGCCTCGTGAAAACGGCGAGGCGAAGGGGTTGAAAGGAAAGCCACTCGACGAATACACGAAAGAACACGGACAACAAGAAAATCAGCGGGCCGCGAAGGAATCGAACCTCTTCGGCCAGCCGCTTGGGAAACTCCTGGCGATGGTCGATCCATTCGACACCAGGCAAAACCTGACGTTACGGGCAAAGTCTTGGCTGCACACGAATTGTTCTTCGTGTCACGTTGAGTCGGGCGGCGGCAACGCCGCGATCAACCTCGAATTTCCGACGGATCTGGAAGGTATGCGAGTTTTGGATGTCAAGCCGATGCACCGCACCTTCGATTTGACGGATGCGAAGTTGATCGCACCCGGTCACCCGGAACGCTCCGTGTTACTGAAACGGATCAGTCTTCGAGGCCCGCACCAGATGCCGCCGCTTTCAACGAACCGCGTGGACGAACGCGGCGTGGCACTCATCACCGAGTGGATTCAATCGTTGAAAAAGTGACGGATTATCACTCGGAGATTCGACCGCTGCCTTGCCGTAGAGTGTGATAGCGGTCGATCGGCAGTGCATCCCAGTGTTCCTTGCGGGGCAAGCCCGAAGGCCACTCGACCGTCAATCGTCCGACCGATTGGTTGGCACCCAGCCCGAACAAGCGTCGGGAATCGCAACTCGACAGGTAACTCCGTCCGCCCGTGAGCAACCGTGTCATGGTTCGCTGATCCACGACGAGCGAGAGTTTGGCCCCCGTTGCGTCGCGACGATCTTTCCCGGCCAATTCGACCCCTAACCAATGGTTTTCACGCTTCGATTCGTTCTTTAATATCCGCGCAGTTTCATTGATGTGGCAATAGACCAAATCGGGCCGCCCGTCGTTATTCAGATCGGCAACGATGACTCCCCGACCGATTCGCGGTTCGCGAAAGAACGGTCCGCCCTCGGTCTCCGCATCGATGAACTGCCGTCGTTCGCCTTTTAATACGTTGAGAAACAGAATCGGTCGTTGCCGGATATTGTTCGTCGGACTGTGCCGCACGACGTGCCCGTTCGCGATGACGATGTCTTCCCATCCGTCGAGGTCCGCATCGACGAACACCGTGCCGA
>JANXNT010000286.1 GCA_025353985.1 Limnoglobus sp. | reverse complement strand
CTACGACCTGGGCTGACGGAATCGGCCCTACAGGCCGAAAGACTGGCCCTCTCCGAAACGAAGGGGAGCAAGTGGGTAACGGAAATCAGATGATCGTTTTCGCTGAAATGCGACAGAAAGCCCAACTTCACATCACTTGGGTCTAACCCTGGGTCTCGCCAGTGCAGTGACGGTGACAATCCCTCGCTGGCGCGTCGGGCTAACGGGGCATGCTTGCTTTGGACGCCGTTTTCGTCGTGCCGAATACAATTGCTGCTACGCACCGCTTCGCGTGCGCATTGGGGAAAAGGAGTTGTCCATGTCGCAGCAAGCGCCGGGTGGTTTCGATGAGTGGTGGTGGGCCGAGCCGACTATGAAACAGCGTTTATTGCGCGATCCGGCGAGCGTTGTGAAGGAATATGGCCTCAATGTGCCCGATAATTTGAGTCCGGAGATTCTGCACGATGTCGTGCGAATTGTCTCGCTTTTGTGGGTCGATGGCAAAATCGTACCGCGCGAGCAATTCCATATCGACCCGTGCGATGAAGGCTTGCTGTTCGGCAAAGGCGTGTGGGAATCGACGCGGACGTTCAACAGTTTTCCTTGGCTTTGGGCCGAGCATATCGCTCGCATGAAGCGTACGCTGACACTTCTGGAAATCGATGTCGCCCCGCAACGATTGCCCGATGCGAAGGCCGTCAGCGACTACGTAAGGACGCTTTGCGCCACCGATATTGTGGTGCGCCTGAACGTCACCGCAGGGCGACCCGGCAAGCCCGGTATGGTCTGGATGAACTCGTGGGTGATGCCGTTCCCGAAGCCATCGTTCCGCCTGAAAAGCACGCTTAGTCCGGATTTGAAAGGGCAACCGTACCTGGCGTGGAAGACGTTTCAGTACGCGAGCCGACTGCGAACAGGGCAACTCGCCTCGAAGGGCGGGGCGTTCGATACGGCACTGATGCTCGACCCGAACGGCAATGTACTGGAGGCCGCACACGCGAACATTTTCTTCCGGTTCGCCGACGGTTGGGCGACGCCGGCCGTCGAAAACGAGTTGCTGTTACCCGGCACGGTACGCGAATATTTGTTAAAGAACTCGCCGTTGCCGATAAAGGAACGCACGATCGCGCGGGCCGAACTCGCAAACGCAACCGAAGCGTTCGTGACCAACAGCAACGTCGGCATCGTCCCTGTTTCGCTGATCGACGAAGTGAAGTACCCCACCGGCCCCGAAACGCAAACGCTCATCGATTGGGTTCACCCGAAGTAATGGCGCGTCGTGAAAGCAACAACGTGCCGGATTTGCGGCGTCTCGCACGTTCCCCTTTACACGGCTGTCAAAATTGCCATACTATTCATGCGACGGAATAACCGGTACTTTCATTGCCACAGGACGCGGCGAAAGTAGCAACGCTCGTTCGTGAAAGCGAACGGCGAACGGTCCGCGTCCCGCTTTTGCGGATACACCTATGACTTACCGCCTCGGGATGGTGGTTGTGGTTGCGCTGCTCGCGCAGTCCGCCCGTGCCGATTATTTTGCCTACGATCTGGAAACCACGTTCGGCATTCGTGCGACGGCTTTCAACGAGAACCGCCAGTTTGCGGGGTCGTTCGATTTCCCCGGCGAGGGGCTGCGGGCGTTCCGTTTCGATATTGGCAGTGGGCCGATTAACCTCGGCACGCTCGGTGGCGCGTTTTCGATGGCGACGGCCTTAAACAATGTCGGCTGGGTGGCGGGCGATAGCCGCATCAACCCGGCTAACAGTGTCGTGCATAGCTTCTTGTGGCGTCCGGGCATCGGTATGACCGACCTCGGTACGCTCGGTGGAACGGGGTCATCATCGGCGGCGGTCAACCAGGTGGGCTGGGTCGTCGGCAACAGCCAAACTCCCGGAAATGCTTTCACACAAGCATTCCTGTGGCGTCCCGAAACGGGCACGATGGTCAGCCTCGGTTCCTTGAACAACTCGAACTCGGCGGCCACGGGTGTGAACCTCGGCGGCTCAATCGTCGGCGTCAGCGACTCGTCGGCGGGTGTGAATCGTCCGTTCCTCTGGACGCCAACCGGCGGCCTCACCGAACTCGGCGGCCTCGGTGGCCCGAATGCGGCGGGGCGTGCGAACGGTATTAACGATGCAAATTCCATCGTCGGTGCGAGCAGTCGCGGCGATGGCACAACCGGTGCGTTTCTCTGGCAACCGGGTGCGGGTTTCCTCGATCTCGGTACGCTCGGCGGCATCAACGCCTCGGCGAGTTCGATCACGCAATCGGGAATCGTCGTCGGTACTTCCGAGAACGCGGGCCTCGAACCGCGCGCGTTCGTCTGGGATGCCACCAACGGCATTCGCGACCTCAACGATCTCATTCTCGGCGGCGGTGGCATCGGCCTGACGCTCACAAACGCGCTCGCCATCAGCGACCGTGGCGACATTCTCGCGGTACGTCAGGGCCAAGATGGCGCATCGTATTTCTTGCTGACCGAGCAACCGCTCGACACGAATTCCGTGCCCGCACCCGCTGCATTCGCACTGGTGCTCGCAGCATTGCCGATCCTCGGCTACCGCCGTTTCCGCCAAACACGAGTGGCAGCATGAACCGCATACTTGCGATTGTGACCTTGGTGTGCAGCTTCGGCATTGCCCGTGCGGACGATGCGAAATATCCGCGTGCCGAACTGCTGATCGAACCGGCGGAACTCGCGAAGCTCAACGGGGTGGGTGTCATCATTCTCGATGCGCGCGCCGCCGCGAAGTACAAAGCGGGGCACATCCCCGGTGCGCGCTGGGTCGATCACGGCGAGTGGGCGAAGGCGTTCGGCAACGGGAGCGATGCTGAGGGATGGGGGGCGCGGATCGGCGGTTTGGGTATCCGTGCCGATTCGCACGTCGTCGTTTACGATGATAATTCCACGAAAGATTCTGCACGAATCTGGTGGATCTTGCGCTATTGGGGTGTCGAGAACGTTCGACTATTAAATGGCGGCTGGACGGGTTGGCAGGCCGGAAAGCACGCCACAACTACCGAAGAACCGGCGGCGACAACCATCGGATACACGCCCAAATCGCGAGCGGATCGCCTGATAACTAAGGATCAATTGCTCGAATCGCTGAGGACGAAGGGCGGTACGTTGCAAATCGTCGATGCGCGTTCGGAGAAAGAGTTTTGCGGCGACGAGAAACTGAACAACAAACGGGCCGGTGCGATCCCCGGCGCGAAGCCACTCGAATGGAGCGACCTGCTCGACAAACCGACGCAACGCTTCAAGTCCGCTACGGAGTTAAAGACGCTGTTCGCGGATGCGGGCATCGCGCTGGATAAACCATCGGCCGCCCACTGTCAGTCCGGCGGGCGGGCCTCGGTGATGACGTTCGCAATGGAGCTAATGGGCGCGAAGTCCGTGGGAAATTACTACCAAAGCTGGACCGAATGGGGCAACGCCGACGACACGCCAATCGTGCCCGGCAAACCGAGGAAGTGATGAATGCTTCCCCCCCAGTGCGCAGCCGCGACCAGGGGCGAATGGCTACGAGGGTGTCTACTTCTGCGGGAGTTTCAGCGAGAAGTTCGGGTCGCCGTAATGGATGTAGTCTGCCCAATCGGACGACTTCGTTTTCTCGACGGCTTTGCGACCGGCGAGCAATGCACGCCCCACGGAACTTCCGTTGGCCAACTCGGCGTAGAAACTGCCCGCGAACGCCTCGGCGGCATCGTCGCCTACGGGCCAGTAGGTACCGATGAGTTGCGGGATGCCATTCACTAAGAATGCCTCGGCGAAAGAGATCGTCTTGGCCATCCGCGTCGGGGCATCTTCCTGGCGTCCGCGAACCCGGGCCGATTGACAGGCGTTGAAGAAGACGAGCGTGGGCAGCGTCGAAAGTTTGCCGATGTCTTCGCCCGTCACCATCACATTACCCGCCGCGAGGATCCCGCTATCTTGCGGACTATCGGGCGTGAAACCGGCGTGTCCGGCGTAGTGGATCGCGTCGTACTTCCCCGACGAAAACCGTTCGAGAATCTCGTCGTGCGTTGCCTTGTCTTCTTTGAGCACTTCGACTTTGACGTTGGAAAGTCCGTTCAACTTTGCGAGTACTCTCTCGCCTTCTTTGTCCGCCCCTTCGAGGTTGCTCGTCGGGTTAATAATCAGAAGTACGTTGAGCGTCTTGTCGGCTTTTCGCCGCTCGAGCCACTTTGCCACCGACAGCCCACCCGATGCGTAGCGCCGACTCATGCCGCCTGCCAGCGAGGGAATCACGTCGTCGAATCGGATCGTTTCCCACGGGATTTTGGTCGCAAACGCATCGTTGACGATCGTCAGGTGCTGTTCGCGAATCTCGGTTGACGCGAGCAACTGGCGAATCCCCGCTGGCACGATGAGTTCTGCCAGTTCCTTCCCGAACGCCTTCACGTTGAACGGGGCGACGCCAACTTTCTTCAGTATCGCGTCGAGATCCTCTTTCGGAACGTCGATCTGCTCCTGGAGAACAGTCGCTTTCCCGCCCGATGTGAGTGCGGAGAAATCGAATGTCACCGCATCGCGAGAATGTTCTTCGTCGGTGCGAATCGAGAGATACGTCGACGATTCGGCCGTCGGGTTTTTCGGAGGGGCCGCCCGCGAGTTGATCTCACCCGCGTCGCCGTATTCGACTTCGTCCAGGATGACTTCGGTTTCGCCGAAGAAGCCATTGATGGCCTGACTGACGATATGCTGTTTGACCACCTCGAACTTTTCGCGGTCGCGTTCGCAGATGATAATCCGACGGAAGCGATGAATGGGATCGGCATCGTTCAAGCCGTCGAGGAAGCCGAGAATGAGGTTCTCGAGCGCGAGTTCGGGCGTCAACTTCGAGTTGGCACCGAAGATCACCGTCGAAAATTCGTAGATGCGACAGCCGACCAGCGTGCGAATAACGTTCGCGGCGGCGAAGCGATGCATCTTTTCGTCGAGTTGATCGAACGGCCCGAGTCCGGCGAAGAGAACCATGTCCGCGCCGATCTTCCGCGTGGGGCACGGCAGAATGAAAATCTGGCCCGCCTGCGCTTCGAACATACGCCGTTGCGTCATCTCGACGACGGCCCCCGAAAGAAATTCGTTGATCGCGAATGCCGCCCCGCCCGCTTGCACGTTCTGGAACAAGCCGACGACCGTCACCTTCGCCTCGGCTTCGGTGAGGTTGCCGCGTGCGAGTGTGATCTCCAGCCGACGGCGCGGCCGTTGCCCGATGCTCAAACCCGATAGCTTCTTCGCTCCAGACGCAACTGTGCCGATCGGCCCGCGCGATGCCTTCGGCTTTGCAGTCGAACCGCCGAAAATCGATTCGAGCAACTCGCGGTGGTCGGCGGCCGTCAGTTCTTCGCCTTCGCGACCATCGAACGGCACCTCCGCTGCCAGTTCGGTACTGCGTACCGTCCGCGTTCGCAGCGTCCCTCGCGCACGGGTCGGCGTGTCGTCGACCCAGTCGGCTGGCGATTTCATCAGCACGTTGATGGTGGCATCGCTCACCTCGCGATCCGTGGGAAGATTCTGATGTTCCGACGAAACGAGTTTGGTTTTGATACCCGCTAACTGTGCGGAATCGAACGGCACGGTGCCATCGCCGGCCAGCGAGAGTTTGTAGGCAATGTCCGTATCGGTGAAGCTGGCATCGACGTTCGTATCGAGCGAATTCGTGGCAATCAGGTAGTACGTTTCGGGGTCGGGTTCCGGGTAGAGTGCCGCGAGTTCGTTGGCACGGTCCAGCCACTTTTGAACCGGCTTCGGATGCGTGCCACGCCAGTTCCATTTGCCAGTTTGGTAAAACTCCGAGTGCGCATATTTGCTCTGAAACGGCAGCAATTGGTACACCGACGGGAACGTGTTGAAGACGTTCTCCATCAGTTCGTCCATGTCGTGCCGCAAGTCGATGCGCTCGAGTTTATTTGCCAGATCGTGCGACCCATCGAACAGTTGCAGCGAATTGAACGAGCCGTGATTCGGCGTGCCGAGCATGACGAGCCGATCGACTTTCGCACGCACTTCGTCGTCGCGCAGTGCGAGCCGCGCGACGAGTCCGCCCATGCTGTGCCCGACAAGGCTGACCTTCGGGAACGGCTCCTCTTTGATCCGATCGATCAGCACCTTCGCCGATTCTTCGAGATCGAGACGCCAGTCGTAGTAGTGATTATCGACGTTAAAACCGACCGCTTGTAGCCGCTTCCGAAACGCATAATAGAAGTACGGAACGACATCGAGCGCATCGTAAGAATGATCGCCGTCCTCCCCGAGTGCGAGATCGTACAACGCACCCGCCGCAATCTTCAACGGGTTGATCCAGATCGTGCCAAACAACCCCCGACGACCGAGCGTCGAACCCATAATCCCCGGAAGCACCAACACACGCCGCTGCTGCCCGCGCACGCTACGCACGGGCGGTTTTTTGGCTAAATCCACCAACTCCGCGTACTGTTCCGCACCGAAATAATCCCGCAGTTTGTCGGCATGTTCGCCCGACTTCAGGAATTGATCGATCTCCTGCGACGAGAAATCGAACGCCGTGCGCGGTGCGGGAGTGTTAGACTTTGCCACGTTTGCCTCGGGAAAGGGTTGTCCGTCGCGGAAAGCGTTCAACAGCATGTGATGATGCAACGGAGGTTAGTGCCGTGTCAAACACAAAACGTACAAAATGCGAATATTTCTTGGGAAACTTGAATTAGCCGCGACGCGAAGTCTTCGAAGCGGAGCGCGTGCGCTTCACTTGTACCCCGTGCTTCGCTACGCAAAGCCTACGCGGCGCGGCGAAACGTGGATTTTTCGTGCCAGCCCGCTGCGCAAGTTTTGAAGTTGCGCTTTCGGTCGCGATGCACGGTACTTCTGAGCCGATTCCCCGCAAGGGGTCGGGTGATTCGCAACTGCCCAGTAGCGACTTCGTAAGTGTGCGGGATCGTGAAACCAGGCGAGAGTCTCGCACCCGACCCCTTGCGGGGAATCGGCTCAGTGTCGTTGAACAGGCACGTTGGTTCCGAGAGTTTCCGTCACGCTTTTCGTGCCAGCCCGCTGCGCAAGCAAGGGACTTCCACAGTCGAGACACGACATGAAGTTTTCTGCGGTTCCCTCGCCGGGCACCGGAGTCACTTGTATCAATCGAGTAACGCGCTCGCTGCGTACCTCGCCGGGCCGTTGCGTTCCACTGCACCGAAAAGTACCGAGACCCACCCATGAGCATTCTCGTCGACGCATCTACCAAAGTGATCTGCCAGGGTATCACGGGGTCTGCGGGTAGCTTCCACACCGATCAATGTCTGCTGTACGGCAGTCAGTTCGTCGGCGGCGTCACCCCGAAAAAGGGCGGTACAACCTGGACGGGGAAAGAATCGAAGAAGCAACTGCCCGTGTTCAACACCGTGGCCGAAGCGGTGGCGAAAACCGGCGCGACCGCGACGATGATCTTCGTCCCGCCGGGTGGGGCCGCCGACGCGATTATGGAAGCCGCCGACGCCGGGATTCGGCTCATCGTCGCAATCACCGAAGGCATTCCCGTGCTCGATATGGCGAAAGCCAAGCGATTCGTGCAATCGAAGCCCGGCTCCCGCCTCATCGGGCCGAACTGCCCCGGTATCATCACGCCGGGCCAGTGCAAAATCGGCATCATGCCGGGATACATTCACAAGCCGACCGAATCGGGCAAAACCGGCGTCGGCATCATCAGCCGCTCCGGCACGCTCACCTACGAAGCGGTCTTCCAACTCTCCGCACTCGGTTACTCGCAATCGACCTGCGTCGGCATCGGCGGCGACCCGATCATCGGCACGAACCAGATCGACCTGCTGGAAATGTTCGAGAACGATCCCGGCACGTCGGCGATTCTGATGATCGGCGAAATCGGCGGCACGGCGGAGGAACTCGCGGCCGCCTACGTGGCGAAGCACATGAAGAAGCCCGTCGCTGCGTTCATCGCGGGTCAGACCGCGCCCGCCGGTCGCCGCATGGGCCACGCCGGGGCGATCATCAGCGGCGGCAGTGGCAGCGCCGCCGATAAAATCGCCGCCCTGAAAAAGGCCGGCATCGCAACCGCACCCACCCCCGCCGATCTCGGCGCAGCCGTGCAACAAGCGTTCGCCGCCAAGAAATAACGAGCCAATCGCTATTGTGAAACCCGCGCGGCAACGGATAGAATTCCGTTGCCGTTCGCATTCTGGGAGTAACCGCCATGACGACAGCCATCGCACCAACACTGACGCCGACATCCGTGACGCCACCGCCCCGCGCGCTGCCCGTCGTGGCCGCACCGCCCACTCCGTACCGCTTCTCCGTGAAGCAATACCAGCAGATGATCGAAGTGGGCGTACTCACCGACGACGATAAAGTCGAACTCCTCGAAGGTTACCTGGTGCCCAAAATGTCGCGAAATGCCCCTCACGACGGAACGATGGAATACATCACAGGTACCCTATTCCCACTTTTACCAATCGGATGGCGATTCCGATGTCAGTTGGCAGTTGAATGCAGCGATAGTCAGCCAGAGCCGGACATTGCAGTCGCTCGTGGCGATACCCGTACATTCTTCACAAGACACCCCCGAGCAGATGAAATCGGCCTAGCGATCGAAGTCTCCGATAGTTCACTGACACGCGATCGCATCGACAAAGCGCGAATCTATGCCCGTGCGGGCATCGTCGAATACTGGATCGTGAACCTCATCGACCGGCAGATTGAAGTCCATACGCTACCCGTTGGTGAGAGCTACACGAACGTGCAAAACTACATGGCGGGGCAATCGTTGCCACTCACGCTCGATGGCGTCGTGGTGGCGATGCTCTCAGTAGATGCGCTTCTGCCGTAATAGTCGTTGCAATTTTGTGGCAATAGATTACATTTGATCCTAACATCTGAACATTGAGAGTATCCCCGAAACTCTGCCGAGAGCACCCATGCCGCGTAATCGCTTGAATCGGATCGTGTGCGCGGCGATGTTCATCGTCGTTTCCGCGATCTTCGGTCCGTCGAGTCACGCAGACGAGCCGTTCATCAACGTCGGCGTGGGCCATTTTGTGACGTCGAATTCCGGACCGAACCCTTTTTCCGGCATCGATATCAATGCGTTTGTCGGTGCCAACACGTTTTATAACGCGGGATACACCGGCACGACGGCACGGGTTGCGAACATTGAAGGCGGGCATATCTGGAACGTACACGAAACGCTCAACCACGTGACCACGTTCATCAACGGGCCGACCAACGTCGGTGCGTTACTCGGTAACACGGCCGCCATGGATCGCCACGCAACGTGGGTGGGTCACACGATCGCGGGCCGCCTGTCTGGCGGCGGCGGCGATACCGTCACGCGCGGGATTGCATACGGATCGACGTTGTGGTCGGGGTCGCTCGCGACGTCATTCGCTTTCACGCCAGGGGCGTACAACGGCAGCTTCAACTTTACCAATGCTGACTTCTTGCAACCGTACGTGATCGCGACGAAAACCGGCGTCGGTGGCGTCACCGCCGATGTCGTCAACAGCAGTTGGGGCTTCAATGGCGACTCTGCGGGCCGATCGTATCAAGCGCAAACCCTCGATGCTTTGTCTCGCGATACGGGTAAAGTGTTCGTGTTCAGTGCGGGAAACAGTGGCCCCGGCTCGAACACCGTGGGCGGCCCCGCCACTGGTTACAACGTTATCTCCGTGGGCGCACTCGGTGCGGACACCGACGCCCAACCGTTCAACACGGTATCCAGTTTCAGCAGCCGTGGCCGCCAAGATGTCTTCATTCCCACCGTCTCAGCGATCAGCGGAACGGGCACCACGATTGTCGGCGGTCGTATCCGCGTCGACATTTCCGCGCCGGGACAAAACCTCACACTCGCGTTTTACGGTGGTGCGACGGGCGGAAACACCGGTAATGCCGGGAGCACAAACGCCAATTTCTATTCGGGAAACGTAGCCGGAACGAGTTTCGCGGCACCAACCGTTGCGGGTGGCGCGACGCTGATGGTCGATGTGGCCCGACAATTGAATCTGGCGAACGGCACCGATGGCCGCGTGATCAAAGCCGTGCTAATGAACTCGGCGGACAAAACCTCCGGGTGGACGAACAACCAGGCACTCTCGAACGGCGTCATCCGCACGACGCAGGCCGTCGATGAAAACGTCGGCACCGGTCGCATGAACCTCGCGGCCGCCTACCAGTATTACGGCAACACCACTTCCACGCGCGGCAACACCGGAGTCACCCCTACGAATTCCGTCTCCGTCATGAATCGCGGTTACGATCTATCGACCGCGATCCAAGATGTCAGCCCGATCACCAGTACCAACAGTTACAAGCTCGACAGCATCGCTTCGGGTACCGGTTCTTCGCTGACCGTCACGCTGACTTGGCTCGCGGATCGGACTGTCGACAACTTCGCGAACCCCGGAGTTTTGAGCGAAAACAAGCTTGCGAACCTCGACCTCGAAGTTTGGTCGTTGGTCAACGGCGTGTTCACGACGAAGATCGCCGAATCGGCGAGCCTGTACAACAATTCGGAGCACTTGTTTCTCACCAACCTGAACCCCGGAGAGTTCGGGTTGCGGGTCGTCTACACGGGCGACGTGTGGGATTTCTCCAACAGCAATTCCGAACTCTACGGCCTCGCCTGGAACTTCAC
>JANXNT010000281.1 GCA_025353985.1 Limnoglobus sp. | reverse complement strand
CCCAAGGGGCGAAAAACTTTGCGAACACCGCTGGCGACCTGAGTCGGCGTGGGTTCATGAAGAGTATGGTGGCGGGTGCGGCTGTGGTGCCCGTTTCGGCCGCCGTTTACTTCGGCTACGATTCGTGGAAGGGAAACAAAGCCGTTCGCACCGCGCTCATCGGTTGCGGTGACGAGGGTGGTGTGCTCGTCGGCGACCACAACCCGGAATTCAACGAAATCGTGGCGATTGTCGACCCGCGACCGACAAACATCGTGCGCACCATCGAAGGCGACACCGGCCCGCGCAAAGGGTTGAACAAACTCTACGGCAAAGAGACCGCCAAGAAGATTGCAGTTTACGACAACGTCGATGCCCTGCTTGCGGACAAAACCAAGCTCGGCCTCGAAGCGGTCGTGATTGCGACGCCGTTAAACACACACGATGTCATCGCCAAGAAGTGTATGGATGCCGGGTTACATGTACTGTGCGAAAAGTTGATGGCTCGCACCATCGGCCGTTGCAAGGACATGATCAAATACGGCAAGGACAAAGGCCTATTACTCTCGATCGGCCACCAACGCCATTACAGCACCTTGTATGCACACGCGGTCGAAGTCGTGAACTCCGGCGTGCTGGGCGACCTGAAACATATCAAGGCACAGTGGCCGCGCAATAACTCGTGGCTATACGATCCGAAGTCCGAAAAGTTGCCGATCGTGAAGGGATCGGAGCCATATTACCGCGACGGTTGGTGCAAGGCGATCTATCAGGCCGATGCGGACGCGGTGACGCCGGAGAAGCTCAAGGCACTCGGGTTCGATAGCATCGAACAGCTCGTACGCTGGCGGATTTTCGACAAAACCGGCGGCGGGCTGATGGCCGAACTCGGTAGCCACCAACTCGATGCGGCGAGCATATTCCTCGGTAACGTTCACCCGATTGCGGTGTCCGGCGTTGGTGGCAAGTACTTTTACGGCCCCGGCCGCAACGACCGCGAAGGCGACGACGGCGTATTCGTGAACTACGAATTCCCCGGCCCCAACCACCCCAAGGGCCGCAACAAGGGCAAGGACGAAAGCGACATTGTTGTGGTGTCGTATACGTCGTTCAACACGAACAGTTTTGAAAAGTATGGTGAGTGCCTGATGGGCAGCCGCGGCACGATGGTCGTAGAGATGGAATCGGATGTGTATCTGTACAAAGAGCCAGAACCGGGCAAGAAGGACAGTGGGGGCCGCGATAC
>JANXNT010000279.1 GCA_025353985.1 Limnoglobus sp. | reverse complement strand
CGCGGCACCGAGTGGGCGGCGAGCGGCAAAGTGACGATCGCATTGCCGAAGGAATTTCCAACCGCAGACAAAGAGAGCGTCTACCCGGCGAAGTGACGGCGACGTTCGCGCAATCCATCGCCCCCGTTATTCCAACGGGGGCGGTTTCATTTTCCGCGATCCGTAAACTACAACAACGAACGCGGCCGTGCGAATGACTTGTCGGTACTCACCGACCCGAGGCGAAATTGCGATGCCAGATACTGTCGTATTAACCGAAGAACCGGGCGAAGTCGTGGCCGCGCCGCAAGATGCCGCGTTATTGGAACGCATTCGTCGACTTGAAGACGCACTCGCACAACGACCCGCGCCCGTCACCGCTGTGGTGCCACACAATGAAGAACAACTCGCGGAGCGTCTGTTAACGATCATCTCTGCGAAGGCCGCCCAGCATCGTGCGGCGACTTCGAATGCCCCACCGGCACCGTTGGGCGTCGCACCAATTCAGACTTACGCGCAGTATCCGTTCCCACCGGGTGCGGCGATGCCACCGAACGAACCAAGCGTCTGGTCGTGGTTCCTGTCGAGCGTACTCGGCGAGATCAAACTGATCGCGAGAATGTACCTCGATCCGCGTTATCGCCTCAGCCGATTCGCGCAACTCGGCGTGCCGATCATCCTTGCCGCGTTCGTCTTCAATTACTTTTTCTTCCTGTTGCCGCCGATCGGTTCATTGCCCGTTGTGCGCGAAATTCTGGAGCGGCTCGTCTGTATTCTGCTATCAATCGGGTTGTACAAAGTGCTGGCACGCGAAGTCGTCCGCTACCGTCAGGTGCTCGAATATCTCTCGCAATACGGCCAACATTAAAAGGATTGTTATGATCCGCCTCGGTGTGAATATCGACCATGTGGCGACTCTTCGTCAGGCTCGTCGGGGGTACGAACCGGACCCGGTTGCGGCCGCGATTCTAGCGACGCTTGCGGGTGCGGATGGCATTACCGTACACTTGCGCGAAGACCGTCGGCACATTCAAGATCGCGATGTGTACCGTGTGCGGGAAGCCGTCGCAACGCGCCTGAATTTCGAGATGGCCACCGTGGCCGAGATCGTCGCGATTGCCTTGAAGGTCAAGCCCGATGAAGCCACGCTCGTACCCGAGAAGCGTGCGGAACTGACGACCGAAGGTGGGTTGGATTTGATCGCGAACGTGGAGAATGTTCGCCGTGCGGTCGATGCGTTGAAGGCGATCATTGGACCGCTCTCTGAA
>JANXNT010000257.1 GCA_025353985.1 Limnoglobus sp. | reverse complement strand
GCGCTGAAAGGGCGTGTAGATCGTGTAGCCCCCCAACTCGCCATCAGTGACGGGGCGCGTCTCAACGGCTCGGCCCACGGCTACCTCGTGCAGTCGGCGGGCGTGATGGCGGGCTATGGTGATGCAGCCAGTGAAGGTGCAGTCGATGTGGCCCGCGAATATGGCATCGATTTGTCGAACCATCGCAGCCGCCCCGTGAATCCCGAGATGCTCGCCGAAGCGTCGAACATCATCGCAATGACGCAGAGCCATTCGACGCTACTAATGATGCAATATCCAAACGTCGGCCCGGTGCCGATGCTGTTGTCAGAAGAGATCGATATCCCCGACCCGATCGGTGGCAATATCGAAGATTACCGCGAATGTGCGCGGGTGATTGTCGATCAACTCGACCGACTTTCGAAGGAGTGGCTGGCGACATGAGAATTGCCGTGGGGAACGATCACCGTGGGTTAGATGCCAAACTGCGCCTCGTCGCCCTTCTCGAAGGGATCGGGCACAGCGTGATGGACCACGGTGCCATCGGCCCGGCCGGCGTCGGCGTCGACTACCCCGATTACGCCATGCGCGTCGCCGAAGCGGTGTCGGTTCAAAGTGCGGATCGCGGCGTGCTGATCTGCGCGACCGGCCACGGCATGTGCATCGCGGCGAACAAAGTCTCCGGGATTCGTGCGGTCAACTGCCGCGATATCATCGATGCCGAACTGAGTCGTTCGCACAACAACGCCAACGTGTTGTGCTTGTCGGCAGATCTGATCGGCGACGAACTGATGGAACGCATCGTCAAGTCGTGGCTGGATACGGCGTTCGAAGGCGGCCGACACACGCGCCGGCTCGAAAAGATCGCACTTTACGAAGACGGCCGATCCCCGCCGGTTTAGCAGAAACAGTGGGCAAATTGTAACGCCCGTATACCATAGCGGATTCGGTATCACTCGAATTCGAACGGAGACGCTATGGAAACTCTCGATAAAAAGACGGCCGAAGCCGTACGCAAACTGGTTCTGAAGGCGCTCGCGGCGGGGAAGCCGTTGAAAGTGTCCGCGTCGGAAGTCCTCACGCACACCGCCACCGAATCGCACGGTTACCTCGAAACAGTTGCGGACCCGAAGCCACCGAAGAAGGCTCCCAAAACGCCGACGTCGTTCGTGCAAATCACCGATAAAGGCCGCGGCTGGTTGCTCAGTTCGATGACGCCGAAGGCGGCGCTCGAATCGCTGCGTGATACCGTGGCGCATCAACTCGAAGCGATCAAAGCCACGCCGCCCGAGTTCCACGAAATTGCGACGAAGATCGATCACCTGCAAAAGGAATTGCACGCGATCACCGAGCGCCGCAAAGGCGACATCGATCGACTCACACACACCGTCGCCGAGATCAAAAATACGATCGAGCGATCGATGGACGAGACGAAGAAGTTCTTCGCAGCACCCGTTGTCGAAGTGGCACACGCCGCGGATGTGGAAGTCGCTACGCCGGCAAGCGATGCCACGGCCGACGAGATGGAACCGGAAACGGCGAGCGTTTAATTTTCGCGAAATGCGTCGATGGCGGCGGACAATTTCACGGCATCGACCGTTGCCGCCACATCGTGAACGCGCAGAATGTGCGAGGAACCGCGTGCGAGACTGAAGCACGCGACGGCCAGTGAACCTGCCAGACGCTCGGCCCGGTTGCGGCCCGTAATAAGTCCCATGAAGCCTTTTCGCGACACCCCTAGGCAGAGCGGGCGGCCCACTGCGTTCACCCGTTCCAGATTGGCGAGCAGTGTCAGGTTGTGTTCTTGCGTCTTGCCGAAGCCGATGCCCGGATCGATCGCAATTGCATCGGGGTCGATTCCTGCATCGGTTAGCTGGCGAATTCGCGTCGTGAAAAACGCAGCCACATCGTCGATCACATTCGTGTAGGTCGGGTTCGCTTGCATCGTCGTCGGCGTGCCTTGCATGTGCATGACAACCACACCCGCACGATATTTTGCCACGACCGAAACCATTGCGGGATCGCCGCATAACCCGGTGACGTCGTTGATGATCTTCGCGCCAGAATCGAGCGATTGTCGCGCCACTTCGGCCTTGGATGTATCGACGGAAATCATCGCCGATGTGCGTTTCGCGAGTTCGCGAACGATCGGAATCACCCGCGAAAGTTCGTCGTCTAGCGAAACGGGATCTGCACCGGGGCGCGTCGATTCGCCACCGATATCGAGGATATCCGCCCCTTCGGCGATCATTTGTAAGCCGCGTTCGACGGCGTGTGAGGAGTCGAAGAATTGTCCGCCATCGGAGAAACTATCGGGCGTGACGTTGAGGATGCCGAGCACGAGAGCACGCGACCGGCAATCGTATTGCCGGTCGGCACATTTCCAGACGAGAGGGGAGGTTGTCACCACGCGATTTCCATCATGTTCACGATCTGTTTGGCCATCGTATCGACGGCCGATTTGTTCGCGGTGGCGTTCGTTTCTCCGAGTTCGGGGATCAGGCGTCCGGTCGAAACCACCTTCACAGGCACAGCGATTTCTTTCACGAGTTCAGGGTCCGGTGTCGGTAGGCTCGGGTCGAACGGAACGGCCGGTACAGCCGCCGCACCGGGCGGACGTCGGTTCGACAACACGCGGCCCGTTCGCATATCGCGCCAGACGATGTTGGCCGAGACGATAATTTCCGCGTAGCGAGCATGGTTCTGTTGCGTCCGGTTGAAGATGCCTTTTTCGATGTTGTAAATCGTGCCGAGTAATTCCGTGTCAGCACTCTCGCGATCTGATACGACTCGCATGGTGCTTCGGGAATGGATTTCTCGGATGATCGCGGCCGTGAGATCGACTTCGATGTCTCGGTTCGGCGTCGTTTGGAACGCGGTGTTCTTAAAGACGGGTACGTACACAGTCTTGATGTTCGGGTCGAACGGCGGAGCCGTCGAGTAGCCGAACAGCGAGACGTTGCCACCGCTCTGACAGCCGACAACCGCAGTGGCGGCAATGGCCACGATCAACAAGTAGACTCGCATTTCGCCTACCTCTGTTGTGAACGACAACCTGTCGCTTTGACAGGAATAGAAGGATGAACCAGAACTTGAATATTAAACATATTTTCTTCACATCCTGCTAATCTTGTCATTTCAGTTCTCTTAGACAGAATTAACAGGATTAACAGGATTGAACAGGATTTGCAAGAGAATACACAATATTTCTTCTTCACATTCTGCTAATCTTGTCATTTCAGTTCTCTTAGACAGGATTAACAGGATTGAACAGGATTCGAAAGAGAATACACAATATTTCTTCTTCACATCCTGGTAATCTTGTAAATCCTGTCACTTCATTTCTCTTAGACAGGATTAACAGGGTTCGAATACAAATCTTATCTTCTTCACATCTTGTAGATCCTGATAATCCTGTCATTTCATTTCTGTAAATCACTGCTGTTTGGGATCGGCACCGAGCCGCTTGCGTTGGTGACGCCCGTTTCGGCCAACGGCTTACCGACTAACCGATCGAGTTGCTTCTTCATCGTGCCGAAGGTGCTTTCCGATGGCGGGGTGGCGGCGGCGGCTTCGGCACGTCCGCGGATTTGGTCCATCCGTGCGGTCGCGAGGTCCGAGTATTTCGTACCGGGATACCGGCGACGCACGATCTCGTAATAGAAGTACGCGGAGCCAGGGTGTCGCGTTTGCTCGTAGTAGTGGGCGGTTTTGTAGTCTTTTTCGGCTTGTTGCAGTCGGATCGCGAGTTTCTGCCGCGAGAGGAAACCCGATTTCTCTTCGCTGCTGAACTCCGGCATCGACGCTTCCGCGTGGTGGACCATCTGAAGTGCCTCGGCGGCTTTCTGCCCGTCGTAGACCGCGCCACCCGTGCTGTTGTTCTTGCTGATGATCGCCAGTTCCGTCGCCGTCGGCCGCAGCGGACTGTCTTTGTGCATCTCGATCAACATGCTGAAATGCTGGTCGGCTTCTTCGTATCGGCCACGGTAAAAGTTCACGTAACCGGACCAGAACAAGGCTTTATCCGCAAGAGGCCCCGTAATGTCGTTCGTGTGGACGTGCTCCAGTGCCTGAAGCGCACGCCCTTCGACGTCCAGATTCGGCTTCGTGCGATCGACGTGGAACAGTCGCGTCATGCGACGTTTGAAGACGTTCTCGCCTTCTTGCGCGGCTTGAATTTCCGCGCGGGTGTCGTCGAGCCAATAGTCCGCGATCTTGAAGATTTCCTGGCACGCCCGTTCGCGGTACGGCCCCGACGAATGATCGACGAGCATTTTGTGGTAAGTATCGACGGCATCCGGGTACTTGCGTTCGTTGCGGAAGCACTCGGCTTCGAGGAATCGCGCCTTCTCCGAAAGCAGTTCCGGATTCAGCGTGTTGCTGGCGAGTTCGTTGAGAATCTTGCGTGATGAAGCGAATTCACCTGCTTCGAAGCGCTGTTCGGCGTCGGCCATCTTGCGGTCGACGTTCGGGTCGTCGTACGAACTCGTCACGAGCGAACGCGCGGTTTGGTACGTCTTCGCCTTCACGCTTTTGTAGGCTTGGCAGCCGGTGATCGCCACGACAGTCAGGGTGGCGAAAACCGCAACACGGTGTCGCATTCGATATCGATCCGTAACCATGCCAACCCCCGTAAAGACCACTTCCGTCCGTCACCCAAGCCCCGTGGCATCGAAGTAGTTCAACATTTTCGGCCGCCGTCCGAGAATCCCGCTAACCGTCTGCCCGAGTAGCGAACGCACTTCGCGCCGCACGCCGGGCAGTAGCGTCGATTCATCGCCCGCCGCGAGCCGCAACAGCGCTCGCCAGCCTTCGACGGTGAGGGATCGCCGGTCCGAAACCGACGACACGCACGCATCGCAAACGACGCCCCCCGTCACCGGACTGTAAACGACGCGGACGCTACCCGGATGGGGAACGACTGCGGTGCCACAGGCGGCGCAGGTCTCGAAGCGCGGGCAATATCCGAGTTCGCGTAGCCAAACAAGCTCAAACGCCGAAGCGGTCGCCCAACGGTCAGTCGTCGGGTTGCTGAGGCCACGAAGCGTGGCCAGTGCGGCATCGAAAAGCGCCGGGTGTGGGTCGTAATCGAACGTGCCATCGGACAAGAGTTCCGCAACGTAATAGCCGAGGTACAGCGAACGCAGATCCGAACGCAGTTCAGGAAACCGCTCGCGAACCCGCGCTTCCGTGAGGAGATCCAGCCCACCGTGGGCCTTCCGCAAAAACACGACATCGCAAACCGAAAGCAAGTCGAACGCACTCTCGAAGTTCGATTTCAGCCGCCGCCCGCCTTTCGCCAATGCGCGAATCTTGCCGAACTCGCGCGTCCATAGCGTCGCAATCCGGCTGGTCTCGCTCCAGTCGGTGCCACGAATCACGAGTGCCGTCGCACGTTCCGCAGCCATGGTTCTTAAAATCTAATATCAGAAAAAAAAGGAATTCACCACGAAAAACACGAATTACACGAAAAGGAAAACGTGCTTTTGAAATCATTGTGGACGCGACATCGCGTCACTTGGGTGTGGCTTCTTTTACACGCCGAAGACATACGCGAAGAGTGCGTCGGCGATTTTCTGTCGCTCGACTTCCTGCATGTTCGCCTGTTCCTTCGCCAGTTTCACGCCTTCCTGTAGCTTTTTGATGCGGTCGAGAATCGCGTTTTTGCGGTCGGTGGTGAGGCTCCCCGTATAGAGGATTTGCGTCCAGGTGCCGACGGGAACGTCCTTCGTGAATAGCTCCGTTTGGGCGGGGTGATCCTTCGTCGCTTCGTATTTCACGATGACGGTCGGTTCCTTCGAGGTGCGCAAACTCTCGGTCGATTTGCTGCGTAGCAAGCCCGAATTCGCATCGTGCGACCATTCCTCGGCGGGGTCCGGCGTCGGCAACTTCGAGATGAACGTTTCCAGATCGTTCACTTGCTTATCCAGGAACAACAGGAACGTCACGGGTACTTGCAACAACAGCACTTTGTCCGCAACGATCACGTCGGCCTTCGCTTGTTGGTTGCCGAGATCTTGAGTGTAAATAAGGTTCCAAAGCTCGGCCCACTTCGCGACCGCTTGGCGGATTAAATCGTCGGCTCGCTGTTGCACGCGCTGCGATTCCGGGGGTTGTTTCTGGCCGTTGACTTCGTCGGTCGGCCGGTAGGTGCGTTCGCGTCCGTTGAACAACTGATCCTTCTGAATCAGCTTATACATCTCGGTAATCGCCTTCTCGCACTCCGCCTTCCGCCCCGAAACGATGGCATTGACTTGGTTCAGCTTGGGCATCGATAGTCTCCAGGTAATCGTGAGGGATTGAGGCGAACAAAACAAAGAGATAGCTTAGCGGGTTCGCGACGATGCAAAATACCCACGTGGAATCGCCGCGCGGGTTGGCCTAAGACTGACAACAGACAATCGCACGCACACACCGGGTTCCTCGCATGGATTTCACGCAAACGCCGTCGGCCGACCAACTCGATACGTTCCCGAATCCGAGTATTGGCCGCGATTATACGATCGAGATCATCTGCCCGGAGTTCACCAGCGTCTGCCCGCTGACGGGCCAGCCGGATTACGGCACGATCATTTACACGTACACGCCGGGCAATGTTTGCGTGGAACTCAAGTCGCTGAAACTGTACCTGCAACGGTTCCGCAACCAGGGCATTTACTACGAACAAGTGACGAACCGGTTGCTCGACGATTTTGTGGCGGCATCGAAACCCGTACGCTGTACAGTGGTAACGAAGTGGACGCCACGCGGCGGCGTCAGCACCAACGTGACGTGTACCCATGACGCGAGCAAAAATTGACGTGAAGTTTTCACTCGCGATGATGATCGTCATCGCGATGAACGTGCCGGCCGTTGCGGGGCTGTACTCGCCATTCGAAAAGTGCCCGTTTGCGATCAAAGCTGACGGCACGGCCGAGGAACTTTCGTACAACGCCGACAACAGCGGGCAGTTCGCGACGATCTTCTTCGGCCAACTCGCAAACGTCGGCGACCCGAACCCGAATCGCAAAAATCCCGACCGCGAAACGACACGGCTTCGGCTACGTCAACCGGCGACGACCCCCGCTGCAATTGCAGGCCGCGCCGCCGACCAAATGCGCGCCCGGCTCTACGACGACGCCCGCACAACGCTCGCGCCACTGGCCCGCGAACGGATGCCCGATTATCGCATCGTTGCGAACTTCGCGCACCTGTTCGCGATTCGTGGCGAATGGGCCGAGGCCGCGAATTGGCACGAAATCCAGCTAGAATTGACACTGTCGAGCGATCTGGCGGGCACGACGCCGGAGCAACGCCGGTGGTTGGCGAAATTGGAACGGACGTACTATCGCGACTGGTTGCGCATCCATCGCCGTGAAGCCGAAGCGAAAACACCCGCTGCCGACGAGACGCTTTTCCCGCTTTTCACCGAACCGCCACCCGACGCGATTGCCATCGTGCAACAACTCCTGTTGTGGCACCCGGACGACAATCGTTTGTTCTGGTTACTGGCCGAATTATACGCAAGGGAAGGGCGGTTTCGCGAAGCAGAACGGCTGTTCGATAGTCTCGTGGAATCGCGTCAACAATCGAATCGCACGCGGCTCGTCGAACGCCGCGCGGACATCAAACGTCGCGTCGCCGGACTACCCGCATTAGCGCCAAAAGAGGAAGTCGCACTCGTATTCAACGACCCGCCCAAGAAAGAACCCACGCTCGCCGATCTCGGCCTCACACAAACACAATTGATCGCAGTCAGCATCGCGGTCGCCCTCGCCATCATCGGGTTGATCGCACTACAAATGCGCTCGATTCGACGACGGAAATAGCAGTGGTCCGCTATTCCCGTTAGCCCGAAACGCCAGCGAGGAATGACAGCCACTTTCGGCGATTGCGGGTCGTGGTGAGTCATCGAAACACGACGGTTCCAGTGCCCGGAATGTCGGTTTTGTGTCGCGTCTCGAAGACTCGCCACGCCTAGCGCGAGAGGGAGGGCATCCATCGGCAACGATTGCGGGTCGTAGTGAGTCTGCTAGACGCGACAGTTTGTACGCCCGAGAATGAGCGTTTTGCGTCGTGTCTCGAAGACTCGCCACGACTCCCTCTCTATCGCTTCGGGCTAACAATATGGGTTAACAATTCGGACTGCCGTCGATTCCGAGAGACGAAAAAATCGGAAATACCACCACATGGCCGTAGACGCATCGGTGCGTTCTCGTTTCATAAGCTCATGCTTACTGGCGAAACGACAATCCGCGTCCGCTATGCCGAAACCGACCGGATGGGGCTGCTCCACCACGCGAACTACCTCGTCTACTTCGAGCAAGCACGCACGGACCTGCTGCGGCAGATCGGCGGGAACTACAAGGAACTCGAAGATCAGGGTTATTTCCTGGTACTGACGAAAGTCGAAGTGAAGTACCGTAGCCCGGCGCACTACGATGACTTGCTGACGATCCGCACGACGGTGACGCGGACGACGCCGATCCGGCTCGAACATGCGTACGAAGTCTTCCGCCCCGACGGTACGCTGGTGGCGCTCGGTGCGACCACGCTGGCGTGTGTGAATCGCGAGGGGAAACTGCAAGCGATGCCCGAATGGCTGACGAAAGCCGAATGAGGAGGCCCCCGTGCGACGGCTTTGGATTCACCACGTGTTGCCCGCCGCGTTTACGGCGGTGCCGGTGCTGGCCGGGATTCTGGTCTTCGCGGCCATTCCCCCCGACGCCCGCCGCGATTACCTCTCCCGCGTCGCGGTTTCGCCGATCGATTGGCTGATTCTTGCAATCGGGCTGACGCTGTTTACGATTCAGACTTTGCTAGCCTGGAAGGCGCTGAAGTGGGCCGAGTCCGACTTCGACACGCGCCCGGATAAGTGGCTGAACCACCTGTCGCAGGCCGCCGAATGGTTCCCGCTCCTCGGGCTGATCGGCACCGTGGCCGCTATCTTGCAGACGTTCAGTTCGATTGCGCCGGGAACCACGCCGACGCCGCAAGACATCATCCGCAAATACGCACCGGCGATCACCGCCACCGGCAGCGGGTTGTTCATGGCACTCCTGAACATCCTGCCGACGTGGATCGTCGCCACCGGCCGCGACCTCATCCGCAGCCTCGCCGGTTACCCGAGTCCGCCACCCATCGTGACGCTCACCCACGCCGACGAACGGAATACGGGGACGAAACCGTGATTGCGCAACCGAAACGCTCGGTGACACGCTTCTTCGTTCCGCTCATCGACGTGCTCATTCTCTTGTTTTGCATCTTTTTGCTGATGCCGTTCGTCAGCAAGCCCGACGAAGGCAAAGGCACGTCCGAACCGCCGGAAGCGGTCGATCCGACGTTGCCGACGAATGTCGAGAAACTGCAACAGGAACTCGCCGCCGCTCGCCGCCGCATTGAGGAACTCAAGAAGCAACGCGCGAACCTCGGCGACCGCCTGAGTGTGCGCGTCGTGGAAGTCGACAAGGAAACCGGCAAGCTGTTCGCATTCGACGCCGATGGCGGGGGCCGCCAGGAAGTCCGCGACCAAGCCGACGCGGAGCGAATCATCAACCAGCAACGCGCCCGTGCCGGTGCCAAAGACGTGTTCTTCCTGATTCTCTACCCGCGCGAACTGTCCGGGTACCCGTTGCGCGAACAAATCGAAACCTATCGCCGCTGGTTCAAAGACGTCCCGCACGGCTTCGATAACCCCTGGGGCGGGTGAGAATGCGCTACGCAATTAGCCGCGACGCGCAGCCTCCGCGTCGCAGCTAATTCCAGATTCACGTTACTTCTTGCAGCCGAACAAACCGCGGTCGCGGATTAGTTTCACTACCGTTTCGGGGACCATTTGCTCCCAGAGTGGGTTGCCGACGGCAATCATTCGCAACACTTCCCGGCTATCGATTCGGAGGCACTCGGGGTTGTGATTGTTGATCGATACGATGCGCCCGGCACGGACGGCGAAGTCGTAGAGTGGCTTGCGGTCGGGTGGCAATTCTAGATTTTCTACGGTCATCAACTCCCCCGTACTGCGGCTGACAAACGGGTAGACGAAGAGCGATATATCGCCGCGGAACAGCCTGCCGAGTGCCTCCAGAAGGCCGCCGTCGAGGTCGGTGTAATAACTCGGGTCGAAGATTTCCGGCAGTGTGACCGTGCCCATCGCGAGGCCGATCGGTTTGGCGGTCTGCCGACGCAGGTATCCTGCGAGCCGGTGGAACTCGGAGTAATCCGACACGAGCACGTTCAGGCCCGATGCACTCAGAACGTCCGCACGGCTCAAGAAGTCGCGGATGTCCGGCGTGCCGGTCGCGCCGACGCCCCCCATCAGGTTTCGCATCGTGATTTCCGCGATGCTCACGATGCGATCTTTGTCTTCGTCGGGCAAGATCGCCTGAAACTTCTCCGTCGCGGCCCGCATGATGTCGAGGTTCACGTGGGTGACGGGGCGGAAACTGCCGCGCTCCACCAATACGGGCTTCCGGTAAAGGAGTTCGCTGGGGAGAAGCACCTTGCCATCCGCGCCGAACATGGCGGCTTTGGATAGGCCGTGCTGCACGAGGCTGAGACTCATCAGGCGGTTATCGACGGCGCGGAAACCGATGCCGGAGAAATCGATGACATCGATCTCGATGCGGTTCGGATTCAGTTCGTCCATCAACGACTGAATCAGCAATTCGGGTTCGTGATGCAGGAAAAACGCACCGTAAATCAGGTTCACACCGAGGATGCCGATCGTTTCTTGTTGAAGAATGTTCGACGGATCGCGTAGCCGAAAGTGGATGATGATCTGCGTTTCTTGATCGCGCGGGTAGACCTGAAAACGCACGCCCATCCAGCCGTGGCAGTCGTTGGTGCCCATGAAGTTGCGGGCGGAAACCGTGTCGGCGAATGCGAAAAAGGACGAGGTATCGGCACGAGTGGCGGCAAGCCGTTCGATGTTCAACTTGTACTCGTGATCGAGCATCGATTCGAGTCGTTGCCGACTGACGTACCGGCTGGTTTGGCCGTAAATCGCGTCGCTGACGGTCATATCGTAGGCGGAGACGCTTTTCGCAATCGTGCCGGCCGCGCCGCCGACCTGGAAGAACCAGCGGACGACTTCCTGCCCGCCGCCGATCTCTGCGAAGGTGCCGTAACGCCGTTTATCGACGTTGACGCGAAGCGCCTTGCCGTGGGTATCGGGGCGATCCGTATCGAGGTTGCCACCGGGGCTATGAAGATTCATAATTCTCCATGAGATCGGGCGATCTACGAAAATAAGCAGCCTTCACGACACATTCGGTATACGATAATTGTGGCTGATACCGACCCGCCCGCGAAAGTCTTTCATGTTTTCTCAGACCGTCGAATACGCATTACGCGCCGTCGTTTACCTCGCGCAGAATCCGGATCGGTCGTGTACCACCGAGGAAGTCGCCAAGGCAACGAAAGTGCCACCGGCCTACTTGGCGAAAATCCTTCAGGGAATGGTCCGTTCGGGTGTGATCCGTTCGCAGCGTGGCGTTGGGGGCGGGGTGAAACTCGCGCGGATGCCGGAAGAAGTGACGATTCTCGAAGTGGTGAACGCGGTCGAGCCGATCCAGCGAATCAAAGTCTGCCCGCTTGGCCTCAGCACGCACGGCGCGAACCTGTGCCCGCTACACAAGCGGCTCGATAACGCACTCGCGGCAGTCGAATCGGCGTTCGCCGGCACAACGCTCGCCGAGGTTGTGAACGAGCCGACGACGAGCGTGCCACTTTGCGAATTCCCACCCATGCAAGAGCTACAAACGCGGCGTAAGAAAGCCTGATCGCGATCAGGGACCACCGGGTGCTCGGATCGCCATGATAACGATGCAGATCATCGGCATGAATGCGGTGACGAGGCTCAAATAAAACGGCTTGCTGAGGTAGTCGAAATTATTGATTAAGTAGAACAACCCGTAAAACGGTATGAACATACACATCAGCCCCGCTTCAATGCTGTCCTTAAAAATTAGGAGTGTCAGCCACATGCTCGCAAACATGTTAACGAACATCCCTAGCAACAACGGCAGATAGATCACCAGGGGGACTGCGAACGAGATACCTATCAGCAAGATCGTGATCCCGACGTAGCCGAGAACGAACGTGCTAAACGAGTTGCCATCTTCGAATAACCCGTGTGATTTCTTCTTGCGGCGTCGCTTCGTTCTCCGAACCGGCTCATCGTATTCCTCATCATCTTCTTCCTCATCATCCCAGTCGTCGGTGCGCTTGCGGCTGTTTCGCCGGGGTTCGTCGTCTTCGTAGCGGTGCCGTTTGAGCGTGACCGGTTCGGCCGGTTGCGGCGATTTGCGAACGGGAAGTGGGGGCGGTGGCGCGGGCGCGTCCGGGGATTCCGGGACGTAAAACCGCGAGCTGCACTTCGGACAGGTGCCGATGCTGTTGGCACGCGAATTGTCGACGGTAAAACTCTGCTGACAACCGGGGCATAGAAACTGAATCATTGTCGGTTGCACTCCCCCAACTCTCGGATTAAAATTGGTTCCATGAACATACCACATTTTCCGTTTGCGACCAATCGGCGTGAGTTCTTGTACCGGGCTGGTGGCGGCCTCGGCGGTATCGCGCTGAACTGGATGATGAGCCAAGACGCGGTGGCGTCGAAGAATCCGCTGGCCGCGAAGTTGCCGCACTTTGCCGCGAAGGCGAAACGGGTAATCTTCCTGTTCATGGTCGGCGGCCCGTCGCAGATGGATATTTTCGACCCGAAACCGATGCTGACGAAGATGCACGGCAAGGCGTTGCCCGAAGATTCCGGACGCCCGAAAAGTCAATTTACCGCCGGTGGCGAGACCATCCTCGCGAGTACGCGGAAGTTCAAACAGCACGGCAAAAGCGGCCAGTGGATGTCCGACCTCATGCCGAACCTCGCGGAGAATGTCGACGACATTTGCTTCCTGAAAGCCTGTTGGTGTACGAACACGATTCACGCCCCCGCGATGTACGAACTGCACTCCGGCCGCACGCTAATGGGCCACCCGTCGCTCGGCTCTTACGTGACTTACGGCCTCGGCAGTGCGAGCGAAAACCTGCCCGCGTACTGCGTACTCACGCAACCCGAAGGCATCCTCGAAGGCGGCGCGCCGTGCTGGGGCGCGGGGTATTTGCCCGCTGTTTATCAGGGTACGCTGTTGCGAAAAGGCACGTCGCCGATCCTGAATTTGAAGCCGCAACCGGGCGTCACACCGGAGCAAAACCAACGCACGTTCGACCTCGTCCGAAAGCTCAACGAGTTGAACTTGGAGAAGGGCGATTCGGATTTCGAGTCGCGGATTTCGACGTACGAACTCGCATACAAGATGCAGACGCACGCGCCGGAAGCGGTCGATTTGACCAAGGAAACCAAGGAAACGAAGGCGATGTACGGCCTCGACGATAAACGCACCGCCGACTTCGGCACGCGGCTGTTGCTCGCACGGCGGCTGGTCGAGCGCGGCGTCCGCTTCGTCACGGTGTACAGCGGCGGTGGCCCCGTGAACATGCAGTGGGATGCGCACGACGACATTAATAGCAACCACGAAAAGATGTGCGGCCTCACCGACAAACCGATTGCCGCACTGCTCAAAGACTTGAAGCGAACCGGAATGTTGAACGACACGCTAGTCGTGTGGTGCAGCGAGTTTGGCCGCACGCCGAACAGCCAAGGTAGCCGGGGCCGCGACCACAACCCGCTCGGCTACACGATGTGGTTCGCGGGTGGTGGCTCGAAGCCCGGCCACACTGTCGGCGAAACCGACGAGTTCGGGCTGCACGGCATCAAAGATAAAGTCTCGGTCAACGACTTCCACGCCACGATTTTGCACCTACTCGGCCTCGACCACGAAAAGCTCACAGTCCGCCACAACGGCCGCGACGAACGCCTCACCGATGTCGCCGGCAACGTCGTGATGGACGCGGTGGCGTAACCAATAGTTGAGAGTTAAGAGTTGCTCGTTGTCAGAGGGCCGATGTTCATCTAACAACGCTCAACTCTTAACTACAAACTATTACTGCAAACCAGCATGTGCTAGTTTCGCAGTGCGGCGACGTCCCATAATCACGTTTCGTCGAGTCGGTACAAATAGTTTTTGAGCTTGCGTGTGTCGTCATCGGGTAAGCCGTTCTCGATCCAATCGAGAACATTTTCCGCTTCGATTGCCGGGTTTGCCCACAGAATTGTTTGCAACTGTGGGAAATAGGCAAACGAACGACAGAGGTGACCGCGAACCGCGTCATCGAGCGATGTCACACGATGCTCAGTCGCCCATGCGGCTTCGACGAGGTGAGCATCCTTGAGGATGATTGCGACAACCCCCTCATCGGGATTGTTCTCTCGAACTGACTCGCGAAATTCATCGTTGGGGGCATCCGGTATGCGACGTATTTTCCGGATTTTGACCATCGACACTAACCATTCTAAAGCGTAGTTCGATTGGTGTTTGTCCCATTCTTTCTTAATGCTCGGACTCCACGCCATTCGATGGCCATTTCCTCGCAGTCGTTCGAGGAAGTTTCGACATCGAGTACCGATCGGGTGCTGCGAATTCGGCGGTCCAGACGCTCTCGCAATCGAAGCATCGACGACCACACAGAAAGTCGGTTTGTTATTGCTCATTTTGGAGTTGTTTCTCTGCGGCATCGAGATAGCGCCTTTGCGCTTCGAGCGAGACATCGTCGAAGTCTTCGGGCCAATCGCCGAAGCGGCCTGCCGAGTCGAGTTCCGCACTCGTGATTTGCGTATCGCCGGTTTTGTCGCGTCGGAACCAGTGAAGTTTGACGATTTCGGGGTCGATCGTATTCTCCGCAATCAAGCTCTGAATTCCGAGAAGCAATATCGAACTGTGCGTTTCGATAATCACTTGGACCCCACGGTTGGCTGCATCGACCAGTAACTTCGCCATCGCATGTTGCGCACGCGGGTGAAGGTGTATTTCCGGTTGCTCGATATACACGATCTGATTCGGCTTCGCAGTAAGTAATGCGACGACGACAGGCAATGTTTGCGACACGCCAAAGCCAACATCGGCAATGTTCACCATGTCGCGTTCGTTACTGTTGGGCAACCGACCCACACGAAGTTCGACTTGGGTATCATCGACGGGCCGTGCATCGACTGTTGATGCCAGGTCAAGATGACGTAAACTCTGCGATAGTCGGGCGACAAAATCCGTTTTGTTCGCCTTTTCCAACGCGATAA
>JANXNT010000216.1 GCA_025353985.1 Limnoglobus sp. | reverse complement strand
GCCCGAAGCGCTAACGAGTAAGTTGCGCTTTTCTCATGTAGGGGCACCCCTTGTGGGTGCCGGTTCCTACTCCAGAAGCAGGGAGGTTCATCAAAGGCACCCACAAGGGGTGCCACTACGAAATCACTACTGGACTCGGATCGCCTGCATTTCAACAGAGAAATGTTCGTACTGGAAAAATCAATCAACTTCCAAAAGCGATAGCGAGGAAGCTGCGCTTTCCGTCGCGATGCACGGTACGATGTCGGATATGCACATTGGTTTGGAGAGTTTCCGCCCCGCGCTTCGCTACGCCTACGCGGCGCGGCTAAACAACGCAACTTCAAAAAGCGCTAACGAGGAAGTCGTGGCAAGTCTTCGAGAATTGGGCGAAATATCACCTAAAGACTCACGAACGTTTCTCCACTTCCGACCGAATTTGTTCCCAGATGAGTCCGATGTCGGGATTCGCAGTGAGTCGGGTGAGTTCCGTTTGTTGGTCCGCGTGTAATCGACAAGCTGGTCGATCATCCTTTTTCGTGCTAAATGTGCGGAATCTCGACGCGGCACCAGCCGAGTTCCAGGAGAGTCGGCTTGTTCTTTTCGGTTTTGAAATAATCGGGGTGCAACGAGTAGATCACGAAGCGGCCGCGCTTTTCGTCGTGAACTAAACCCGACGAGCGGAGTACGCTGAGGTGGTGAGAGACGTTGACGATTTCGATCTTGAGCAACTTCGCCAATTCGGTGACGTTCCGCGAACCGCTGCGAAGGAAATGGATGATTTGGATTCGGTGCGGTTCGCCGAGCGCCGCAAACATGTCCGCACACTTGTTCATGATTTTCGGGTTATTCGGGACATTCACATTCATTTTACGACCGATTGTGAGAGGTGGCAGGAGTCGCTCGGAACGTCGTAATTAGCATTTTATGCCCGTTTGCGTGCGCGTCAAGTACACATCTTGCGCATTTAACTACGTCGTTCGTTTCCGCTTGTAAATTTCGCTCGCGCGCATCAGTACTGCGTTTTCTTCCGAAGTTAAGCTGCCTTTCCCCGAGCGATTCACTTTTTCGAGAACCAAATCGAGCTTGGCTTCGAGTTGTTCGTCCAGACGTGCACTTTCTTTATCCGAACTGGCAGCCTCAACGACGGGCAGGCGGACGGGCGTCGTTTCCTCTTCGTCGAGAATCGGCGTCACCACGCGAAGTCGCGGCGTTTTGTACTGGTTTCGCGATGCTTTTCCCGTCGTGCTCGATAGCCAGTTTACCGTGCGCCAATCGAACGCATAGTGCATGAAGCCGAACGCGGCCCCACCGAGTACGAGCAAAATTCCGGGGACCACATCGGATCGCGGGCGTGGCACGGGCGATGCCGCATTCGCGAACCAATAGAGGTTGAAACAAATGATCGCCACTGCGATGTGTTTCACCTTTACCGGCAGCACGAACCAGATGCGAAACGTCGTATTCGGGGACAAACAGGCAAAGCGCACGAGGCACGCCGTAACGATCGCCGACGATCCCACGTAAAGCGTCGGGTACGGTAATTGGAGCGGATTCACGCACAGAAACGCGAACAATCCGAGTTGCGTCGCGAAGATCGTGAAGAGAACGAACGAGGCGAATTCGTTCGGCCCAAACGTCCCTTCGATCGACGACGCGCAATAGTAAAGCACGACCATCGAAAACACGAACGGGATGAAGCTGCTCGTGCCGGTTTGGTGGAAGAACGCCGATGTAAATATTCGCCAGATGTGGCCATTATCGAGAATGAGATTCATCGACAAACCGAACGTTTCGCGAAGTGGGTCGATTATATTCTTCGCAGCCAAAACTTGCAGCGCGTACGTCGCACACAAGACGATCACCAGAATAACCGTGGCACGGCTCGTCGACCAAATTCCGCTATCGTGGTCGAGTTCTCGAATGTAGTCGCGATCATTCA
This sequence comes from Limnoglobus sp., assembly GCA_025353985.1. GTDB lineage: Bacteria > Planctomycetota > Planctomycetia > Gemmatales > Gemmataceae > Limnoglobus. The sequence continues at coordinate 3,735 of JANXNT010000216.1, read as the reverse complement.
GGCCCATATCGCGTGCTCCCCGTCGCATGTTTGCAGACTAGTTTATCGAACCGATCCTACCGATTCTTGCGAATTGTCATTTTAGTGGCGCACGAGATCGTGCGTCGTGGTAATTTCGTGAACTGTTGCGTTGCGTTCATTGTTTTGCCCCTCAACGGAACCTCTCCTATGCGCCGAAACCTTTCCTGGCTGCCACTCGTGGTGCTCGCGATAACGACGGGTGGAACGATCGCACTCGCGCAACCGCAACGCGGTATGCCGGATATGGGTGGCGGGGTGATGCAGAACACCGCAACGTGTTCGAATTGCAATAAACAAGTCACATGGACGGGAATATCCGCGCCGAGTAAGTGCCCGCATTGCAAAATAAAAATTGAATACGTTGAAGGTGTCGATGGGAAAAAAACCACCCCGATGGGCTTCAAGTATACCTCGAACAACATTCCCAAGTACATCGGTATCGGCATCGGCGTGTTTTTCGTGCTGATTATTGTTGCCGTGAAACTCGCGATGACCGCCGCCGCCAGTCGTCCGAAGCGCTCGGCGAAGCGTTCCGCGAAACGACGCAAACCGCGCCGACGCGACGAGGACGATGACTAATCGGCGTCGCCGGCTTTGCGGTCGGCTTTTCGCGACGATTGTTTTTTCTTTTCCGTGAGCCGGCGTTCCTTCGATCCCTTCGATGGCTTGGTCGCACGTCGGGCTTTCGGTCGCGTCGCACCGCGACGAAGCAAGTCGATGAGCTTCTCCAGGCAGGCATCGCGGTTGCGTTCTTGGTCGCGATACTCTTGCGATGCGATGAGCAAATCGCCATCGACGGTTACGCGACTCGGGTAGAGTTCGCGAACGCGGGCTTTCACGAAATCGGGAACACTCGGGCTGGCGAGCATTGCCCAACGCAGGATCGCCTTCGACGACACTTTGTTGACATTCTGCCCACCGGGTCCGCCGGATCGCGCGTAGCTCCACTCGATCTCTTCGAGGGGAATTTGAATTGTCGGCGTCACTTCAATCACAGCCCACTCCCGAACGATTTTATTCGCATGAAATCTATCATACTCACAAAATGCCGGGTATCGGCGACCCGGCGGGAAGCATCGCGAGCGGTTGGTTCTGGCGGTTGTAAAGTGTCGTTTCCTGGTCGATGCCGAGTGCGGCATACATGGTGGCGGCCACGTCGCCGGGCGAATACGAGATCGATGTCGGGTACGCTCCGATCTTGTCCGTACCGCCGATCACCTGTCCGCCTTTCGTGCCGCCACCCGCGAAGAAGATCGACCCGGCTGGCCCCCAGTGGTCGCGGCCGCCGAGTTTGTTGATCTTCGGCGTGCGCCCGAAGTCCGTCAGGAACAGTACCAGTGTTTCATCTAACAGTCCGCGAGCTTTCATGTCGCCGAGGAGTGCGCCGAACGCGCGGTCCATCCCTGCGACGTGGTACGGCTTCTTCGCCATCTCGCAGATGTGCGGAAAGTTCTGCCCCACCGCGTTATGGTTGTCCCAGAGGTTGCCAAATTCGGGGTCGTAGCCGTAGTCAACGAGAACGAACGGAGCGCCGGCTTCGACCAACCGCCGTGCGAGTAAACAACGCGAGCCGATCTTCGTTTTGCCGTAATGATCGCGAACCTTTTCCGTCTCGCGGCCCAGTTCAAATGCGGATCGTACTTTTGGCGAAAGCAGCATTTCGAACGCGCCGCGATACTGATCGCCGACGCCGGTTTCATCGGCCTTTCGCGCGGCATCGTCGAGTCGATCGCGCAACCGTTGGCGTCCCGTGAGACGGTCGTTGCTGAGGTCCGCAAACGGAGTGACGCCTTGCTTCGTGAAGTCGTCTTCGTTGGCTTCCTTGACGAACGCGGTGAAGTCGTCGTTCTTCGGCTTGCCGCCGGTGGCGAACGGTGCGTACTGCGAACCGAGCCAGCCACCGGTGAAAAGTTGATTCGGCGGTGGTCCCGGCCGCGTGGTACCCGGCACCGCAATGTAACCGGGGAAGCCCGCCTGCGAGCCGCGTAACTTCGAGACGATCGCACCGATGTTCGGCTCGGTGAGGATTTGCCCCTGCGAAACTTTACGCCCCGATAGGCCGTACGACTGTGCGAGCAAGTGATCGTCGGTTGCTGGGGAAAATGTGCGGATGAGCGCGAACGAGTCGGTTTGTTTTGCCAAACTCGGCATCGTCTCGCAGAAGCGTACTCCGGGCAAGCCCGTCGGAATCGACCCGAGCGACCCGCGAATTTCTTCCGGTGCATCGGGCTTCGGGTCGAACGATTCGTGGTGCGTGACGCCGCCCGCCATCCAGAGGACGATGACGGACTTGGCCTTCGTAGGCCGCACCAGAGTCTTCGCTCGCAACCCAGGTAACGCCGTCGCGGCTACGCCAATCGAACCGACACGCAACAAATCGCGACGAGACAGAATCATGACGGGACTCACGAATGAAGCGGTTTAGGCAGGTGAAACAATCCTAAACCGAACGCGAGCGGACTGCAACGGGTAATGTCATTTTCCCCGTGGCGAAGGTGCGCTCAATCGCTCTTTCGATACATCGGGCACGTCGAGCTTTTCGATCAGTTCCTTGACCATCTTCAACGTCGCATCGTCGGCGATCACGATCAGCGAGTTCGTGCGGGCATCGGATGCGATTTTCACGCGGTTGCCAGTAGTGACGGGCGGACCACCAAAACCACTCGGCTCAGCGCGTGCGTTGAGAAGCATGGATAGCGTCGTTTGCAACTCTTGGGCTTGTGCGTATTTCAGTGTGAGAACTTGCGCCGTTGGCTCTTTGGCTTCCGTATTGAATAGCATTGGAGCGGGAGTACCACCACCAGTCGCACTCTTACCTACGCCAGCAAGCCCGCCCATTCCGCCACGTCCTGGGCCACCACTGCCGCCGGGCATACCGCCTGCGGATCCGCCACTTTGCCCCATCGAAGCCTCTCCGCCCATGCCTCCGGCTCCCATCATCCCGCTCCCAGCCGCGATGGCCACTCGCTTCTGGCGCTTGAAGATCATGACGGGGTTCGAAGTATTCCCTGCGATCAGTTCGCAGTATTCCCAGCCTTCTTCGCCGAGTTTCGTCATCTCGATCGATGCCATATCGGTGTTCACCACGGGGATATTTTTCACTTTGTACTCCCAGTGCGTCGACTGGGGCGTATTCGAAAGACTCCACGATGCAACTTGTCCGGGCGGGGCCGCAAGTGGCGCGACCGCTGGAAGTGATCCGCCTGCACCCGGTGCAAACGGACTTCCGGCAACTGGCACGCCGGGATTCAGGGCCGGATTCGGTATCTGGGCGTTGGCGTCGATTGCGAGTTTGCCGACCGTCATCGACCCGGCAACGAGCAGGACGGCGGCGATCCATTTGATGCGAATACTCATAACGAGTGCTCCCTGGGCGAGTGTAAGAACGTGAGGGGAAATCGATTCGACACTGTGGGCGAATGTGGCCACCTTTGCGGCGAGCGTGATTGGCACGCTGCCGGTGGCCGTACTGGTGGCGATGGCTCCGATGGCGGTAGCGGGCGCGATGCCACGCCGCGAGAGGTTTTCGATCAAACGCTGGCGGGCTCGCGATAACCGCGCCGTCAACGTATTGAGTTTGAGGCCGAGCTGATCCGCGGCATCGTGTTGCCGCACGCCTTCGAGTTCGCACAACACGAACGCGGTTTTAAGCTTGCCCGGCAGGCGTTGCACTTCCTCGTGGACCGCCGCAAGCAGATCGCCCCATGACGATTC
>JANXNT010000187.1 GCA_025353985.1 Limnoglobus sp. | reverse complement strand
GTATCGCTTTCGCGGGATCGGCGGTTCGTCTGCGGGTGCGATTGCGGCAGCCGGCACGGCCGCAGCAGAACTCGGGCGAGATACGGGTGGATTCAACAAACTCGATGCGCTTTGCGAAGAACTCGCCAAACCGGATGCGCTACTCAATCTGTTTCAACCGACGCGAGCGACTCGTCCCGTCATGCGATTCGGGTTGGCATTCCTGGATACTAAACGCTCGAAGCCTTTGTTTCTGTTCTTCTATCTCATCGCCTGGAATGCGCTCACTCTCTTTTTGACCGGTGCCGTTATCGCGATGCTCGTCGTGAATTTTGTGTTGTTCGATAAAATTGACCGTTGGTATTATGCGGCGATCGGCGTCGTTGTGTTTGCACTGCTATTCGCGATGGCGTTGACACCGTTTCTGATCTATTATCGCATCAAATCCTGGATGAATCGCGTTCGCAGAAACCATCTCGGTGTCTGCACGGGAATGCCCGGCGTTGCGGACCGATCCAATCAGCCAGCGCTCACACCGTATCTTTGCGAGAAGTTTCGCGATCTGGCGGGCTTGCCAGAAAATGGCGTACTCACGTTCGGACAACTCAAAGGCAAAAAGATCGACTTGAAGCTCATGACGAGTTGTCTGTCGATCCAACGACCGTACGTGTTTCCGCTGCGGGACGAGCGATTTTTGTTCAATGAAGACGAATGGAAAGCCTACTACCCGCAAAACGTACTCGAAGTCATGAAGGCGAATGCCCCGAAAGGCAAAGACTATCCGAAGCCACCACCCGGATATTATTATCTGCCGCATGCAGAGCATCTGCCGGTGATCGTGCCGGTGCGAATCAGCATGAGTTTTCCGGTGCTGTTCTCGGCCGTCCCGCTCTACACATTCACCGAAGCATTCGAGCGAAAAGACGATGCCACTCTGAAAACGAGCGACCTAAAACTCGTCTACTTCAGTGATGGTGGGATCGTGAGTAACTTCCCGATTCACATCTTCGACAAATGGCTACCCGACTGCCCGACGTTCGGCATCAACCTCGCGAAGTTCGATCAGAATACCGCCCCGCTTGCCGAAGTCCAAGCTCCGGATCCCGCAACAAAAGTGCCGTTACCCGCGCCGTTGCCTAACGTGGCACCACCCGTGCCCACGGCGGCGGTCAGTACGCAATGTCTCGTGGTGCCAACCTCAAACAAGAACGGTAGTACGCCACAAACGAGCCGCGTGCATTTGCCGAAAGCCGACGAAGTCTCGGTGATCGAATGGAACGAGATCCAGTCGTTCGGCGAACTCGCGGCTGCCGTGTTTTACACCGCGAAGAACCACCGCGACACCGCCCAAACGGAACTGCCGAGCTACAAAGAGCGCGTCGTGACCGTGCGGCTCGACGACACCGAGGGCGGGTTCAACCTGAACATGTCGAGCGATATTATCCGGCAAGTGATGGGCTACGGCACGGCAGCGGGCCAAACGATGGTCGAGCAATATTCGAAAGGCGAAGGGTACAAGCACCATCAATGGGTGCGGTTGCGCGTCGTGCTGGCACGGCTGGAAGACGAACTCTGTGGCCTTCGGAAAATGTTCGGGCCGAACTCGCACTTCACCGCGTTCCCCGGTAATAACGTGCCGTTCCAGTTAAGCGAAACCGACTGGAAAAAATCGCGTGTCGTGCTCGATAAACTCTGGGAATTCGTCGACGCGAACTTCCCGAATGGGAAAGGGCCATTCACGATCGATCCGCCAGAACCACTCGCGGTGAAGCGGTTCGTGCCCGCCGAAGGTGGCGAGGTGCAGTAGGGAATTGTTAGCCCGACGCGCTAGCGAGGGAGTCGTGGCGAGTCTTCGAGACGCGACCGAACCGCGACAACGTCAATGGCGACTTGAACAAAAGATTTCGAGCTTTGAAAAAAGTGTAAACGAAACGAGCCTGGGATTTCCCAGGCTCGTATTCGATTGACATAGAAGATTACAGGCCGACCATGGTCTTAACTTCTGTGAATTTCGCCACAAGTGGTGCGAGCAATTCCTTGGCCTTGTCGGCAGGTGCCGCTTTGAACTCATCGAACATTTTCTTGAGCGCGGTGAACGCATCGCCCGCTTGCTTGGCCTTGTCGCCGGTCAGTGTCTTGATCTTCTCTTCGATCTTAGGGATATATTCTTCGACGTTCTTCTTGATGTCACCACCTGTAGCGGCGGCGGCATCGGCACCACGCTTGGCCATTTGTTCCATGTTCGAAGCGTTTTGCGTCGACGAGTTTGCCGTGGATGTCGCTTTGTCGCAACCGACGGCAAGGAACGCAACGGCACATGCGCCCAGCCCCAACACAAATTTGCGAATCATGGGAGAGTCCCCTTCGAATGGACTTGAGAGTCGAACCGCGAAGCGTACACCTCGAAGTGAGATGTCGATCACACTCCTATAGATACGCGCGATGTCGTTCTATTCCCAGAAAAATCGGGCCAACCGGCACGGTTGCGTTTACACTTCTACGAACGCTCCATCAACGAACACGGACGATTGCATGAACGCTACGGTCAAAGTGGGTTGGCTGGGTCGCACGTTTGGCTGGTCCGGGAGTCGGCAAGAATGGACTGCGCTCTTAGGTTTCATCGTCTGGTTGCTCATCGGTGCGGGAGTTTGGCGGATGTCGCGAAGGGCCAGCGTCAGCGAAAGTGTCGCGTTCGCGCTCGGTTGGCTAGTAGTGTTGTTCGTGGGCGCATGGCCAGTCGTTCGCGGACTATTCGGCCCCGTCTTTTACTACGAACTCATTCGAACGGGACGGCAACGCACGACGATATTGTTTCGGTGTCTTTACGCCGCAATCGTCGGCTTAGTCCTGACGATGATGTACACCGGTTGGGTCGATGACGGCAAAAAAACGACCGTCGGCACGAACGAACTCGCACGGTTCGGCATCGCGTTCTTTCACACGTTTGTGTCGATTCAGTACATCGTCGTCGTGCTACTCACGCCGGTGTATGTCGGTGGGGCGATTGCGCTGGAGAAGGAACGCAAGACGCTAGAATTCCTGCTCGCAACCGACCTGCGTAACCGCGAAATCCTGTTCGGTAAACTGATCGTTCGCGTCATGTGGCTACTCACGTTTGTCCTGGCGGGATTACCATTACTCGCGCTCGTACAACTCTTCGGCGGCGTCGATCCCGAGCAACTGATTGCCTCGTTCGCGGCCACCGTTGTCACCGTCGTCGGCTTATCGTCGGTAGCGATCTGGATGTCGACGATGATGCGAAAAGCCCGCGATGCCATCTTGCTAACATTCGTGGGTTACATTGCGTATGTGATCGGGTCGTTCATGCTGATGGTTCTTGCGGTCGACGTGATGAGAGGGACCCCGTTGGGGAACATGACCATTCCGGCCCTCGGCATAAGTATCAGTTTTATGGACATCTGTGGCTCGATTGCGGCAGGTAATATATTCTGGAATATCGTCCAGATTGAGATAGGCCCTCGTGCCGGACTGCCAAGCAATCCCGGAACGCTGCTTCGCGAGTTTACACTGTTCTGGTTGTTCGTAGGCTCGTTGTGTCTCGGTCATGCGATCTTGCGATTGCGGGCGGTCACGCTGAACCAAAGCTACGGCCCGCAAGGTTCGACGAAATCGAAAACGCGCAAATTGAAGACAATAAAAGGCCAATCCGAAACGGCGGTCGTCAACGAATCGACCAGCGATTACCCGGAGATCGGCGACAACCCCGTGTTCTGGCGCGAAGTGTTCGTCGAGGGCAATTCGCGAATGGGCTGTATTGGTCGAATCATCGTGTACACCATCGGTGTGATGATCTTCGCACCCGTGATCTACATCATTTGGGAACAACTCTTCCGGCAATCTAGCTGGCGACGCAACACAGATTTCAGCCAAGATTGGCACATGTTCTCGATGAATATCAATCGCTGGGTGCGAACGGTGTCGGGCATCATTTCGATGCTCATGTTCTTCGCGATTAGTATGCGTGCGGCAGGGGCGATCTCTGGCGAACGCGACAAAGATTCGTGGATCAGCCTGATTAGCACGCCACTAAAGGCAGATGAAATCCTGTGGGGCAAGTGGTGGGGCTGCGTGCTCGGAATGCGGCGAGTCTATCTGGTGTTCGCGATCATTTGGTCGATCGGCCTGGCCGTTGGTGGCGTTCGCCCGGAGATGCTCCCGCCGATGATTATTGCACTTGCGCTCTACGTTTCCGCATTCAGTTGGATCGGGCTATACTGCTCAATGACCGCACGAACAACGATGATTGCCACCGTTCGTGCGTTCTTCGCTACGCTGTTCCTCGCAGGCGGCTTCTGGGTCATTCTCTTATCGTTTGCCTTGGTATCGAACTCATCCAGCAGGAGAGGCGATCCGATAACTGTCGCGGCCAATTTCTTTTACTCACTGACTCCCTCGTTCATGGTCGGTTGGCTGCCGCTGTTTGAATTCCGGACTCGCGAACTTTCGCCATTCGATGAAACGGAAATGACTATCTGGCTATTGCCCGCAGTCGGTTTGTTCTGCTGGCTCGCGTTCAACGTCGTCGCTTTCTTCGTTTGCCAGGACCGCTTCCGCCGCTTACGTCACTCGGAGTAGTGGCCGAATCGGTTTTAGACAGGATAGACAGGATTCGAACGGATCAATGACAAGGTTAGATTTCTTCGTAAATCCTGTAAATCCTGTCTGGAATTTACTTGCTCTCACCGATCGCGTGCTGCAATCCTTCGCGGTACGTTGGGAACTTTGGCGTGAAGCCGAGTTCCTGTTTGGCTTTGGCGTTCTGGATGCGTCGGTTGGCTTCTTTTGCCGTGGTTGGCGACGTGAAGCCGGGGGCGAATGCGGCCGGCGGTGCACCCAGTATCTCGGCGGCTTGGGTGTAAAAGGCACGCCGCCGCACCGGTTCGTTGTCCGCGATGAGATACGTCTCGCCGGGGCGTGCCATCGTTTCCGCAGCCATTACCGCATCGCGGCCATCGTGGACGTGAATCAGGTTCAGCCATTTCTGCGCATCGCCGACGAGCGGTTCGCCGTTCAACAACGCCTGCTTCCGCAACACGCGATCCGGCCCGTAAATCCCCGCGAACCGCAACACCACCGCATCTGGGCGATGTGTGCGTAACATCGATTCCGCGTCGAGAACGACTTTGCCAGACTCTTCGAGCGGGTTCGTTTCGCTCGTTTCATCGACCGATTCGCCATCGGTTTGCCCGTAGACACCCGTACTGCTGACGTAGAGAATCGGCCCCGCACATCGCACGACTTTCAGAACGTTTTCCAGCCCTTTCACGTAGACATCGCGCATCGACCGGCCCGCGCGGCGATCTAGCCCGACCGCATAAAGCACCACGCCGACTTCGGGAAGTGCCGTCAAACTTCCGTGGTCGAGTACGTCGCCGACGATGGGCGTGATGCCGAGAGCGGCGAGTTCCACACTGCGTGTTCGTGTGAGAGCAAAGACGCGCCGGCCACTGGCGACCCACGCGATTGCGACCCGTTGGCCGAGATAGCCGCAACCGATAATCAGCGCCGGCAGGGGTTGCGTTGCGTTCATCGTGGGGGTTTACCGATACGTTCGTGAGGAATTCGCTGAATCGTAACCGCGTCTGGCGTGATTGCCAATGGGCAACTCGTACGATGAAATAGATAGCTCATTCGTAAGACTTAGGACCACCCGCACCGAGGTTTTGATCGCCCATGGGTGATTCTCTCCCATTGCCCGCAGCACCGGCACCCCGGTTTTTTGCGCGGTTCGCGTGGTATCTGCTCGTGGCCGCACTCAGCCTGTCGGTCGCGCTCATCGGCTACCGCGTGGACAGCACCGACTTGCGAATCCCGTTCCAGTACGACGAAGATTCGCTGCTGATTATGCCAATGGTGAAAGCGACGCTCGAACGCGGCAGTCACTGGCGCACGGATCGGCTCGGTGCGCCAGGCATCCAGGAAATGCACGATTTCCCGGTGATCGACCATATGCACTTCGCGCTGATCTGGCTGATCGGCCAGCTATTCCCGAATGCCACGCTGACGTTTAACCTGTACTTCCTGCTCGGTTATCCGTTGGCCGCGCTACTGGCGATGGGCGTGTTTCGCCACTTTGGCCTCGGCTTCCCCGCGTCGGTAGTCGGTGGCGTGTTGTATGCGACGACGCCGTTCCACCAGTTCCGCGGGCAGAGCCATTACTTCCTCTCGGCGTATTTTTTCATCCCGCTCACGCTGATGATCATCCTCTGGATTGCACGTGGGCGGTTGCCGTTCTTCCACGTGAATGCCACTGGCGAACGCCGATTCCGCCTGACAGATCGCACCACGATGATTGCGATCCTGATCGCAATCGGGACGGCATCGGGCGGCGCGTACTACGCTTTCTTCGGCTGTGGCTTGTTACTCGGGGCAGGGTTGTACGCCTGGGTGGCGATGCGGTCGACGAAGCCGATGATCTCGGCGGGGTTGCTCATCGGCGTGATTACGGCCATCGGTATCGCCCATCACATGCCGACGTTTTACTACCAATATCGCTTCGGTCGCCACACCGCCCCGACCGAGCGATTCTCCGAAGAAGCCGAATACTACGGCATGAAAATCTCGCAGCTTCTGTTGCCGATCGAGGACCACCCGATTCGACCGTTTGCGAAGTTGAAGGCCAAG
>JANXNT010000186.1 GCA_025353985.1 Limnoglobus sp. | reverse complement strand
TCCAGATGACGCCGAAAGCGTTTCGGTTGTTCCAATCGAAGGTACTGTCGACGATTTTCAACGAACTGCAAACGTCGCGAACGGGGCGACACCCCGATGCGGTTCTGGGCGAAGGGGCCACCGAATCGCCGCGAACGAAGGAGTACGAGTTCGGCGATTCGGTCACAAACATGGACATTCCATCGAGCATGATTAACGCGATGTTGCGAGACGGCAACACGGGTGGCCCGGTGCGGATGAAAGCCGAAGATATTGTCATTCACCACACGCGGAACACGCCGAAGGCGGCGACGTGCGTGTTGCTCGATATGTCCGGCTCGATGCGTTACGACATGCAATACGCGAACGTGAAGCGAATGGGCCTCGCGCTCGATGGCCTGATCCGTGCCGAATACCCCGGCGACTTCTTGCAGTTCATCGAGATGTACACGTTCGCGAAACCGCGTTCATTGGCGGAAATCCCAACGCTGATGCCGAAACCGGTGACGGTGTATGACCCCGTCGTGCGGTTGAAGGCGGACATGAGCAACCCGAACGTGAGCGAGTCGAATGTGCCGTGGCACTTCACGAATATTCAACATGCCCTGCAAACGGCGCGGAAATACCTCGGCAACCGCGACACGCCGAACAAGCAAGTGATGCTGATTACCGACGGCCTACCCACGGCACACTTTGAGGGCAGCATGTTGTACATGCTCTACCCGCCACACCCACGCACCGAGGAAGCGACGCTGAGGGAGGCGAAATTGTGTGCGAAGGAAGGCATCACGATCAACATCTTCCTACTCTCGACGTGGAGCCAATCCGAGGAAGACATTCGCTTCGCACGTACGCTCGCGGAATCGACGAAAGGCCGCGTGGTTTACACAACAGGCCGCGAACTCGATCGTTTCGTGGTCTGGGATTACATCAAACGCCGCAAGTCGATCATTAGCTGAAATTACAGTCATGTCACCCGGAATAGCCGTGCGGCGTTTTCGCTGAAGAGTTGTTCATGTGCTTTGGCGGGCACGATACTGGCGATGAAATCGCGGTATGCGAGCATCGGTACGAGTGGCCAATCGCTACCATAAAGAAAGCGATTCGGTCGTTCTGCATAGAAGAACGCTTTGCGAATTCGCTCCGCCACGTCGGCCATTGTGTCGCGGTGTTCCTCGGCTTCGAAATCGATCGCTTCGCCCACGAACAAACCGGAGAGTTCGCCCCAAACGTTGACGTTCTTGTAAATGACTTCGGCCGCGTCAATCGTCCACGGATTGCCGATGTGCGCGATGATGAATCGCGTTTCCGGGTGGTCGACTGCCACGTCGTCGATACCTAGCGGGTGCGCGTATTTCAGCTTGGCGTAAGGCGAATATGTGTCACCAGTGTGGAATGTCACCGGTATCTGAAACTGGGCTGCAATTTCGTAATATCGGCGATAAGACGGGTGTGTCGGTGCGAAATGCAGGTAGCCGAGGTAGCCTTTGAGGCCAACAACGCGACGACTGCGAACGAGTGCTTCGACGTGGCTGAAATGTTCGGTGTCGGCGAGGTCTTTCGTAGGGTCCATCACACCGATGGCCGCGAGTCCCGGAACGAGTGCGGCAATTTCGAGCGTGCGATTGACGCCGAGCGAGTTGTCCGGCGTGATCGTCCATTCGCCCATCGCAAACGCACGTGTAATCCCCGCCATCGACATTTCGCTGCGAACGAGTTGGGCCACGCTTTCCACCGATTGCCGCAATACTGGCGACAGCGACCCGGCTCCGGGAAGTTGCGGTGGGGCGACGTGGATGTGCACATCGATCATAGCGACATGGGGTTAGAGTGAGGTCGTCGAATCAGTTCGATTTCGCGGGTGGCAGTGGGATGGCTTGCGGTGCAATCACGGGAATACCCGAGGGCAAGCCCATCGGAGTGACGCCATTCACTGGGGTGTTCGCTGGCGACTGTGAGTTGTTCGAGACTTGCCGGAACGACGTCATATCGTGTCGGCGAATCGACACGCCGACGCCGGTGGTTCCTGGCCCCATCGTGTAGATGCCGAACTTTCCGGAAGTCGTTTCGGCAATATACAGCGCCGCCTGCCCTTGCGTCACGTAGCCGGTGGTCATGATGAAGTGAACGTCGGCCTTCGGGC
>JANXNT010000181.1 GCA_025353985.1 Limnoglobus sp. | reverse complement strand
GCAATGAGTACAAACAAATCCGCCGCGAAGTGAATACGCTTCTCAAAGCGAAGTACGCGAACTTGACGGCATGGGAGACGGTGCTCGTTTCACGGCACCCGAAACGCCCGCAGTTCCTCGATTACGTCGACCTTTGTTTCGACGAGTTCAACGAACTCCACGGCGACCGAACATACGGCGACGACCGTGCGATTCGCTGCGGCTTCGGAAGAATCGGCGAGCACAAAGTCATGCTCGTTGGGCACCACAAAGGGCGAACGCTCCGCGAACGCCAGCAGTGTTTCTATGGCTGTGCGCACCCGGAAGGTTACCGAAAAGCATTACGAACGATGAAACTCGCCGCCAAATATCGAGTTCCCATTGTATGCTTGATCGATACGCCCGGTGCCTATCCGGGCATCGGTGCCGAGGAGCGCGGCCAATCGCAACTCATTGCAACGAGTATCTTAGAAATGTCGCGACTGGGAACGCCGATCGTGTGCGTAGTGATCGGGGAGGGCGGTTCCGGTGGCGCGCTCGGCATCGGGATCGGCGACCGCATCTCCATGATGCAATATTCGTACTACTCGGTCATCAGCCCGGAAGGTTGTGCGGGGATTCTGTGGAAAACCGCGACCGATCAAACCAAGCCGAAGGCCGCTACCGCATTGAAACTGACGAGTGTCGAGTTGATCAAAAATGGAGTGGTGGACGATATTATCATCGAACCGCTCGGCGGAGCTCACCGTTCGCCGAAAGATGCCGCAACATCGCTCCGGAACTATGTTCAACGCCAACTCGCCGAGCTTTCTGGGATCGATCATCGCGTGCTATTAGATAATCGCTACGCGAAGTTTCGCAAAATGGGCGAGTTTTTGCATTAATCGCGTTCTGCAACAGCCCGCGAATTTATTCCGTCTCATCCAACTCTGTTCGGGTATAGTAACCGAATTGTCGATCGTTCGAAATACGCTTGTACACGTTTGACTCGGAGTCGATTCGATGCCAGCACCTGCGAATGTCACAGAGTTTTTGGATATCGTTCAGAAAAGTGGCGTCACCGATGATGTCAAGCTGAAGAATTACGTTCAAAAACAAACGGACGCGAAGGCGATACCGAGTGAAATTGCCAAATTTGCCAGCATGCTCGTTCGCGATGGTTTGTTGACCTATTTTCAGGCCGAACAGCTTTTGCAGGGGAAGTGGAAGCGGTTTTCTCTCGGGAAATATAAGGTTCTCGAAAAGCTGGGCGTCGGCGGGATGGGGCAGGTCTTTCTTTGCGAACACAAGCTCATGCGTCGCCGGGTAGCGGTGAAAGTGTTGCCGGCCGCTAAGGGGCTGGAAGATGCGTCCCGCGAGCGGTTTTATCGGGAAGCGCGTGCGGTTGCAGCACTGGACCACCCGAACATCGTTCGCGCGTACGATATCGACCAGGACGAAGGTTTGCACTTTCTGGTGATGGAATTCGTCGATGGGATCAATTTGCAAGACCTCGTTAAAAAGTTCGCACCGCTCGACCCGATGCGCGCGTGTCATTACATTTACGCTGCGGCCGTCGGGCTTCAGTATTCGAACGAAATGGGCATCATCCACCGAGACATCAAACCTGCCAATATCCTCGTCGATCGCAGCGGGGTGATCAAAATCCTCGACATGGGTCTGGCTCGATTCTTCCACGAAGAAGACGATGGTATCACCAGAAAATACGACGAAAACGTATTGGGTACTGCCGATTATCTCGCTCCCGAACAGGCGATCGACAGCCACAGCGTCGACATTCGAGCCGACCTGTATTCACTTGGCGGAACGTTTTATTACTTGTTGGCTGGCAGTGCGCCATTTCCCGATGGTTCGATTGCTCAAAAATTACTCTGGCATCAGACGCGCGAACCGAAGTCGATTCGCTTGATTCGCCCCGATATTCCTGAAGAGATTGTGACGATCGTCGAGCGGCTTATGAAGAAAGATGCCAACGCACGTTATCAGACGCCAGCGGAGTTGATGGCCGCACTTTCGCCGTGGGTTCAAAACCCGATATCGCCGCCTTCTGACAAAGAACTTCCACGACTATCGCCCGCTGCGGCCGGTCCGGGCAGTACTTCATCTCCCCGTGCAACCAGCGGGATTTTGCTAACCGGTGGCAGTTTAAACGGTCAAGGTTTATCGACCTCCGGCGAACTCGCAATCGGAAATTTGCTCGGTTCCGCGACGGGTTCGTCATCGAAACCGCACACTCCCGGACAAACGAGTACGCCAGATGGCCTACGCATCGCCACGTTGAATCTACCGGCAACGCAAGGGGAAGTGTGGGGGTCACTCGATGTCGACGCACCGCTCCCCGCAAAAGCGGATCCGAGTTCTTCCCGACGTCTGAAAATTCCAACGAAAGACAAATCGAAACCGCGTGGCAAGAAGTTCTGGGCGATGGTGGCTGCGGGTAGCCTCGTTGCATTGAGCGTGGCCGGGATATCTGCATATTTATTGATGCACACTCCGGAAATCCAGCCCAAGCCAGTGATCAGCTACCAATTGCTTTACGTGACGAAAGGTACAAGCCCCGGCGATGCGGCTGTCACGTTTCCATCACTTTTAACCGCACTCGGCAAAGCGAAAGCCGGAACGACGATACAGATACTCGACGAACATCACGAGGAACAACCGTTTTTTGTCGATGCTGTGAAGTTGCGCGATTTGACGATTGAAGGCAACAAAATGATCACGTGGAGCCTGCCCGCAACCGTCGATAGTCGGCAGACTCCGAAAACCATGTTTGAGATTCGTGGCGCAGACGGGATGAACATTCGCAATATCACATTCGACGCTGGCGGCCGACTCGATGCGACGCTTTCCATCAGCCGCATCGTTGCAGATGTCAAATTCGAAAACGTCGTCGTAAAAGGGGCGAAGATTTGCGGCATCCATATCGAGCGCGGTACGACCGATCCGCAACGACCGTTACTTTTTGACAACGTTCGCATAGTGGCCGACGGTTCCGAATGTGGGATCCGGTTCGGCCAGACGGGGTCGCAGTTGGCGGTAGCCAATACTCGCATCAGCAACAGCCGAATCGAAGGCTCCGCGAGGTCCGCGTTCCGATTCGAAAGTCCGTCGGCAAACATCACGCTATCTCACAATCGCGTGTTCAATTTTCAACTGGGAATCGAATCGATTCCCACACTGAAACTAACCGTCGATGAGAACACGTTTCACACCATCACGGAAGCCGGGATCAAAACCGATGTGCTGCTGACGGCCGGATCCGTTTGCAGCCTCACGCGAAACTACTTCGCGAAAACCGCAGCTATCGTCACTTCGAACGATGGCAACGCGGGCGGCTTCGCATTCGCCGATAACGCGCGCGACGCACACTCGAAAGAAGGGAAGGTCGGTACGGGCAGCATCGAAGTCCCCGGCTACGAACTCCCCGAGCCGAAGCCCGAATCGGATGCCACGTTCCTGCGCTCTCCCGCCACATCGCCACTCAAGTCTGTTGGCCCCAACAAAGTCTCCGTCGGCGCACGCTGAAATCGTGGACAAGCTGGGTGCGCTCCACGTCGCGTGATGATGAAAGCCGCTTGCGTTACGCGGTAAGCCTTCTAGCTGCTAGCGGCACTATCTTAACATAAGATACATTATCGGACACAGATAGAAGAGCCTTTTCTAAATCTAGGGTCCGATAATAGTTATTATGTTAAGCGGGGCCACACGAAAATGCACGCAAATCCCCGCAAAAACGCTACTCCGCAACCTCATCGCGTTTTGCTGTGCCCGCTGACCGTGATCGCGACGCCGATCGTTGACCGGCCCGCGTCCGTTGCGATCGGCCGCCTGACGTTCAACGTGCGAACCGAGTCGCCGCGATCTGCGATGATCGCCTCGGCTTCGGTGCCGCGATACGGATACAACAAGACAACGCCCGGATGGTCGCCGCCCGTCGCTCCAAGGCTCATCTTGTACATCGCCTTCACTTCGAGTTCGGCGACATCGGTATCTTTGGCGGCGGGGCTGAGGAGGCCGAATTCGGTGTGCGGCGCGGTGCCTGTGTGGTCTCCGGTGTCGGGCTGGAACGCGAGCCGGAGCGTATACGTGCCGGCGGGGATTTCTTGTTTGCGAAAGTCGATAAACAGTTTCGGGAAACGGACGGCAGCCACGATCGTCGTCTCAGGGATTTCGCGATAGGTCAGGCCATTCTTGAGTTGGTCCGCGTTCCCCTTCCCCGGCAACTCGTCGCGGAACCAGACTTCGCAGATCGCGTTGCCAGCCACGTCCGATACGACCTCGCACGTCGGCATCAGGACGGCACGCACGGCGGCGGATAGCTCCTCGGGCGGCGCGGTTTTTTCAGACTTCGTCCGATACTTCCCTTCCTCCGCAACAACGGCAACTGTGGAAATGGCCAATACAACTAAGAAAGGGATCGTTCGCATTTATTGCTCGTCAACGGGTATCAGGTCGAGGATGATTCGATTGTCGGCATCTAGAATCGCATAGACTTCCGCGTCGATTTGGCAGCGTCGTATATCGATGTATTTTAGAGTCGGATTCCGTGTAAGCCAAACTTTGAGAACAATCGCCACGGTTTGCATAATCCGATTGCCAACTAAGCTGACACGCTGCAATTTCGGAAAGGCACCGGCACTCGCGATGGCGAGTGCCCATTCGTTATTATCGTCGTTACCGATGTCGTTGAAGGAAACGTCGAGCGTTTCGAGATTTCGCATCGCGTGCGATTGCGCGAGTGACATGAGGCCGTCATTACCGATCGAATGGCCAGCCAAGTTTAGTTCGGTCAGCCCGGAAAGCGGTTGCGAATTCGCTAGTGCTAGCGCGCCCTCGGCAT
>JANXNT010000144.1 GCA_025353985.1 Limnoglobus sp. | reverse complement strand
TAAAGCTTGCAGGGCGGGCGTCGGGGCGTTTCAACAGCTCGTCGAGTGTTTCGCCCTTGATGAGTTTCATGGCGATGAATGGGCGGTCGTTCGCCATCGTGCCAACGTCGTGAATCGCCGGTATACCGGGGTGTTGGAGTTGTGCCGTGATTCGCGCTTCTTCGACGAATCGCCTCGCCTCGGGGCTACCCGCATCAAAGTGCGGTTGTAACAGCTTGATCGCAATGTCGCGGTCGAGCGCCATGTCCCGCGCACGGTGGACGATACCCATGCCACCTTGCCCAACGATTTCGTATTTCTCGTAGCCATCGGGGAACAACTCGGGCGCGGAGCGCAGTGCCGACACGCGCTCCTGTTCTGGAGTCGCCGCCTGCGTACGTTCCGAATCGGGGATGGGCTGCGTCATGCAAAAGCTTCGGTGAGTAATACACATTCTACAGGAACCAATCGCATCGGCATACGAAAATCTGGCAGAGTCAAACTCACCCCGATTTGTAAGCAGCCACACGATTTCGCGAAGTCAAAAAGTTCTCGTTGAATTGACGTAAGTCGGAATTATGCGGCGTGCACGGACGTACTCAAAAGTGCGCCGAAATGACACAGAAGTGCGCGCAAATGACACAGAAAAGGCGCGCACGGTCGATTTTAGGTCGCATAGTGACGCGAAAAGGTCGGTACTTACGGCGAGTGTCGAATCGATGGTGGTCGCCATAACCTACGACAGGATCACAAGATACCGCAAAATCGCCAGAAACAAATCAGGGATTTGCGATCAAAAACTGGCGTTTTGAGACGAAAAAACACTCCAAAACACGGTTTTGGAGTGTTTGCAATTGTGACTTACGTCGATTATGAGAGCGAGATTTCTGAGCGTAAGAGGCAAATCGACCGTTACTTTTTGTAGACCGTTTTCGGGTCGAATACCGGCTCACCGACGATGGTTAGTTCGCCATCGTTCAGTTCGCGGAAGAAGCAACTCGGATAGCCTTCGTGGCATGCCGCCCCACCGATTTGATTCACCTTCAATAGCACCGCGTCGGCATCGCAGTCGATGAAAATGCGTTGCACTTCCTGCACGTTGCCGCTCTCTTCGCCTTTACGCCACAGGCGATTTCGGCTGCGGCTGAAGTAAACGGCACGCTTCGTACGCACCGTTTCCTCGAACGCTTCCCGGTTCATCCAGGCGATCATCAGCACTTCGCCCGTGACCGCATCTTGGGCAATCGCCGACACCAGACCGCCCGCTTTTTCAAAGTCCAACATGAGACTTCACCAATAAGGAAACTACTCTTCGTCGCGGCGGTTCGCCCGGCGGGCCAACGCGGCATAACCATCGCGCACCACTTGGTTGTTCAGCGCGATGATTGCCCAGATACCGATGGGTAAACCGATACAGCAACAGCCGCTCGTAAATGGCGTCATCGACAATAGTGATGCGAAAATCACGAGTCCTTTACTGCCGAGACTTCGGAACTTGACGCCGCCGAGGATCGTCATCAGTCCGGCAAATGTGCTGAAGAGATAGAGTGGCAACAGAAATGGCTGAGCGTCCTTTGCACCATCGGTAATCTTCTTGAAGAAGTCGATTTGTATCTTCTTCTGATCCGCTGGGATTTGTGGATTTTTTTCAATCTGTTCCGTCTGCTTTTGAACGACTTCATCCATGTTCTTGGAGAAGTCCGGATACTGCACCAATCCGATTCCGGAGAAGATTAGCGTCATCACTCCGAGAATGATCAGCATGATACCAGGCACTTGCGTCTTGGATTTCGCTTGTTCCACGCTACCGCTGCGTCGCGGTGCGTCGTTGTTATTGTCGTAATCGTCGTCGTAGTTCGCCATGTTGCACCAGTATTGAGAGTGTAAGTCAGTAGGTCAAAACGCTGAATGCATCGTAGCCTGCGAGTTTCGCACGGCCGTTTAGGAAGCTGAGTTCGACGAGGAACGCACAGCCGAACACCGTGCCGCCCGCTTGCTCGATCAGCTTCGCACCTGCCTGCATTGTCCCGCCCGTTGCCAGCACATCGTCGACCAGCAAAACCCGCTGGCCGGGCTTGATGCCATCGACGTGCATGTGCAGCTCCGCTTGTCCATACTCGAGGTCGTACTTCAAACTATACGTACGGTACGGCAACTTGCCGGGCTTGCGTAATGGCACCAGTGGCAAATGCAATTTCAGTGCGAGCGGAGCCGCGAACAAGAACCCGCGTGCCTCGGCTGCCGCAATCGCGTCGATCTTCTGGCCCGCAAACTGGATCGACAGCAGATCGATCGAATGCTGAAACGCCGTGGGGTCCGCGAGTAGCGGGGTAATATCCTTGAACTGAACGCCCGGCTTCGGGAAGTCCGGAATGTCGCGGATAAAATCGCGCAGGTCCATGCGGTTCCCCTGGTGCCAAATACGGGTCAATTACCGATGATACCGTTGTACCACACTCCCCTTCTGAGGCAACGATGACTCTCACACTTCGTCGCGCCACGCTTGCCGATGCGCCCACAATCGTCGAATTCAACCGACGGCTCGCATGGGAATCCGAACAACTCGAACTCGACCTCGCACTCATCGCCCCCGGCGTCGATGCGGTACTGCGCGATGCGGCGAAAGGCTTTTACACCGTTGCCGAGCACGATGGCGAAGTCGTCGGGCAGACGTTGATTACCACCGAATGGAGCGACTGGCGGAACGGTTGGTTCTGGTGGATTCAAAGTGTCTACGTGCGCGAAGACGCCAGGCGTGGAGGCGTGTTCAAGGCACTCTTCGAGAAACTAAGAGCCGAAGCCCAAGCCGAGCCATCGGTGATCGGCCTACGGCTGTATCTGAATACCGAAAACGAACGCGCCCGCAAAACCTACCGCTCGCTAAACATGGCCGACACCCACTACGGCATGATGGAGATTTACCCGCTCGGCTAATGTTCTTTTTTTGGGCCAGCTGGCATCAGGCTCAGCAATGTCTTCGCGGCGATCGTTGCGAATGCGATGTCGTCGATGTGCAGATCGTGTTCGACTAACAATTCCGATGGGTAAATCCAGTTCCGCAAACTTTGAAACAACGCCGCATTTGCGGTCGGGTCGTGGAATGGCTGCCCTTCGGCGTCGAGTGTGGAGAGGCCGCGGAGGGGTAGCAATACTCGCGTCGGGCCACCGGCTGCGCAGGCTTTCTCCGCGATCTCTTTGCCGATCGCGTCGAGTTCTTCCGCAGTGGTGCGCATTAATGTGACGGTTGGACTTTGTACGTGAAACTTGCGGTTATGGTAGCGTTCCGGGATCGTTTCGGGCGGGCCGAAATGGACGCGGTCGAGCGCCCCGACCGAGATCACTTGTGGCACTTTCCTCAACCCGGCAGCGGTGACGCGGTCCGGCCCTGCCGCCATCATGCCCCCTACGAGTTGGTCGGCGAGTTCGGTCGTAGTGATGTCCAGCACGCCACGAATGACGCCATCGCGGATCTGCCTTTCCATCGTACGGCCACCCGTGCCCGTCGCCGGAAACACCCGCACTTCATACCCGGCGGCTTCGAAAATCGTGGTCGCCGCTATGGTACATCGTGTGCTCATGGCGCACAGTGTCGCTGCAATCACAGGTTTATCGTTCGCATTACTCATCGGGGCATTGTCGCTATCGGTTGTGGAATGGCAACGTGCGAATCGATATCTCTGGGGGTTGGAAATGAGACGTTACCAGTCAGCCAATCGCTTCCCTTAAGCCGCTGAGGGTTCGCACAGCACTACGTGCCGCGTCGCGATCCTCTCGCGGAGCGAGAGGGTTACAATGTAGCCTTCTCGCTCCGCGAGAGGATCGCAACAGACAGAACGTTTGCGATTCTCAAGCGGGTTCGGTTCCGCATTTCGAGAATGAACAGCATCGAATCGAGTATCCAGTTTTGAATTGCGCAACTTCGAAACTGGCGCGTCGGGCTAACAAAACGTATCCAATCACCCCGCGTGAAGTATAGCAATCAGCCCGCATCCGGTACGGCGTTCGCAATCTTACGATAGCCCTGAATCGCCTTCTCAAATTCTTCGTGGAGCGGATTGGCTCGCATTTCTGCACAGATATCCAGAACCGTCTGTGGCGCATCGACGGTCATCATCCGAATCTTCCCGCCGTTGGGTAGTTGCTGTCGCAGCACTGCGGTCAGGGCCGCCATGGCAGCAGATTCCGTTGTGCCATCTGCGGAAAGTGGTACGGGGCTTTGCGTGGAGGCACGGAATCCCGTTGGTGAAGGTTCGACCAGTACAGCCGTTTCCATGGGGTAACCTTGAGAGAGAGAAAAGCAAAACCGATTTGCACGATGTGTTCAGTCGAAAACGCTTATTACTGAAT
>JANXNT010000136.1 GCA_025353985.1 Limnoglobus sp. | reverse complement strand
TGGGAGAAACTGCAACCGCAGTTTGCCTCGCCCTCGGAGAATCTGCATACGTCGGCGATGGTGTTGGGCTTTTTCGAATCCGTATCGGAGTGTCGCCACACGGTGGCGGTGCATGGCAACACGGAGTGGTTCGAAGATCATGGCGGGCTGGTGATGACGATCGTGCGGAACCCGATGGCGTTGAGCGTCTTTCGAATGTTCGTACGTTCCCAGCGCCGCGAACTCGCCGCCGATTGGGCGAACGCCGCCGCCGACCTGCGCGGGCGTTACCTCGGAATGCGTCAGACACTTCAAACTACGAAGCCGCGGAACAAGTTCGGCACGATGCTGCGCGAGACGCAAATCTGGATGCGCGAGAACCCCGAATGGCTACTGACGACGGTCGTGCTATTCACGTTCGCCATCGCACTCGCCCGCACGATGGTGCGCTAAACCGCTATCGCACACACTCGCGGTTTGGGGTAACTTCTCCGTGGGAAATGGAATTCTGGCCGGAGGGATGCGGTTGACTCGCGTACATTACCTTGCGATTCTGGCGGCATTCGCCGTGTATTGCCTGCTGGCGTGCGTCGTTCCGCCGATGGACGACGAGCTTTACGGTTGGTGCTGGGCGGTCACTCCGCAGTGGAGTTACTACGACCATCCGCCGATGACCGCGTATCTAATCTGGCTAACGACCGCCGTTTTCGGCGAAACGCTGTTCGCGGTACGGCTGCCGGCGTGCCTCGGTAGTGCCTTCGTATTTGGAGCGATTCTGTATCTGACGCAACCGAAACGAATCGCATGGTGGTTACTGTTTACGCCGATGTTCACGTTCGGCGCGGTGCTGATTACCCCAGACACGCCACTGCTCATCTTCTGGACGGCGTACATTCTGTGGCTGGCAAAAACGCACGAACGACTGAATACGGGACGGATTCCCGCACATTACTGGTTGATCGGCGGGGTGATTTTCGGATGTGGCGTGCTGGGTAAGTACACGATGGGACTCGCTGTTCCGGCGGGGTTTCTGACGTTTGCGCTTGTGGGGCAGTGGCGCAAATGGATGGTCGGCTACGTTGCGCACGGCCTGATCGCGTTCGCCGTGGCGTCGCCGATTCTCATCTACAACATCCCGCGCGATTTCGTGCCGCTGAAGTTTCAGTGGAACCACTCGATGGGTCAAGACGAACTCAGTTTCAAGCGGTTCGGCGAGTTCATGGGCATCCAAATGCTGATCTTCGGGACGATGCCGCTCGTGTTATTTCCGTGGGTGCTGTTGCATTCGCGGAAATTCCTCGCGGAGTCGCGACTGCGCGTGTGCTTGTGCATGTACGGCTTCCCGTTCTCGTTTTTCCTGTACAAAGCCGCACGTGGGCCACTTGAAGGCAACTGGGCACTCGCGTGCTTCGTTGCATTCTGGCCGCTCGCCGCCGTCTGGTACGAAACGGTGAAGGATCGCCGCTTTTGGCAGATTGCCGCCCCCGCAGCGTTCTCGTTGCCGTGGGCCGTCGTCGCGATTCTTGCCGTCCATCTCGCTTACCCGCTGCCGTTCGTGCCGAGTACCGCCGACCGGGTGACGCGGCAGACAGTGAAGTACGAAATCACACAACAGATACGTGATTTCCTGGCGAATCAGCCCGAAAAACTGCCGTTGTACGTCGATACCTATCAGTGGACGGCACTGCTGCGGTTCCAGGGAATCGATGCCCGGCAGATCGCGGGTGTGACGCGCCCGAGCCACTTCACGCAGATCCCAGAGGCGATCACCGACTCCGAAATCGCCTACGTGCTCTGGGAAGGCACACCGCCCGAACGCCTGACTCGCGGCTTCGCCGAACCGACGCGATTGGAGATCTTCCCACTCAAAATCGGCAACGACATCGTGACCGCGTTCTGGCTCTGGCGTTACGAAAAAATCGCATCGAAGAAGTGATGTTCCTACTTTGCCTTCAGCAAGTCGCGGTTTGTCAGCCAATCGCTGAGGCGGTCGGGCCAGGTGGCGACGGAGGTTTCGCCGCCGGTCCATTTGGGGTCGCGGCCCAACCCGACGCCGTGCTGGCCTTTTTCGTACATGTGCAATTCCACTGGCACTTTCGCCGCTTTCAGAGCCAAATAAAATCGCACCGCATTCTCCGGTGGCACCGCAGTGTCGGCACTCGTGTGAAAGATAAACGTCGGCGGCGTCTTCGCTGTCACCTGCTTGTCACTCGAATAATATTCGATCAGTTTCGCATCGGGTTTGGCACCGATCAGATTCGTTCGCGAACCCTTGTGCGTGGCATCGTCCGCGAAGGTAATCACCGGGTAGCCGAGCACGAGAAAATCGGGGCGGCAAGTTTGTTTGTCGATCGCATCCTCGGCGTCTGTGTTGCCTTCATCGAAGTGCGTACCGGCGGAACTGGCAAGATGACCGCCCGCCGAGAAGCCGATGATGCCGACGCGA
>JANXNT010000128.1 GCA_025353985.1 Limnoglobus sp. | reverse complement strand
CGCGAACAACAAGTACGAACCGAATTTCACTCGTTCAGCGAACGCCCCGGAGACGAGTGCGACTGTGATGATCGCGAACATGCCCTGGAACATCGCGTGCAGGTAGAGCGGTATGTTGGTGTTCGGGAACGACTTGAAGCGGCTGCGTTCGGCAACGGTATCGGAGACTTTCTTCTTCTCGTCGTCGGTCGCTTTGTCTTTGGCGATCTTCATTTCCGCGTAAATTTCATCTTCACTGACACCGACTGCGGCCGAGACACCGAGGCAGACGAGTTCAGGGCTGAAGCCGACCAGGCCCGCCTTCATCGGCTCCGTCACCATTACGGGCTTGCCATCACTGCCCTTTTCGACTTCGCCCGCTGCGTTCTTTTTCTCGACTTCGGCGGAACTGATCGAGTATTTGATCAGCGGCGCACCGAAGGAGAGCGCGTAGCCGACGACGACCCACTGCACGCCGACGAGGCCGAGCGCGACCATCGTGTGCATCATCGTGCCGAGGATGTTCTTGCGTCGGGCCATACCGCCGTAAAACAACGC
The DNA here is from genome assembly GCA_025353985.1 of Limnoglobus sp. GTDB lineage: Bacteria > Planctomycetota > Planctomycetia > Gemmatales > Gemmataceae > Limnoglobus. The sequence goes on along the minus strand of JANXNT010000128.1, from coordinate 3,945 downwards.
GAGGCCAGGCATCATGAACATCACGAGTGCCGTGGCAACGAGCATCCAGGAGATGTCCGAGTACTTGTGCGCGGCAGTCGTAGCAGAAGTCGCGGCGGCGAGCGCTTCGACTTTGGCGTCGGTGACGTCCTTCACCATCGCGGGCGTTTTCGCCGGGTCCGGTTCCGCCGGTTTCGGTGCATCTTGCGCGAACGCAGACATTGAGAATGCGAACAGGATGAGGGCGGGCAATAAAGCCCGAACGGCTCGGAACACAGGCATCTCCTGGTTGGGAAAGGGGCAGAGCATGGAACATCAGCGTGCCATTGCACACGCGATGCCTGAGACGTGCAATTCGTGAAAATGACGCAAGTCTATAATTTCATTGCAGTTGCGCAAGAGATTTGTCGAAAGCGGATATTCGAGATTTTGCCGTAATGCGCATTAATTAGGCACAGTTGCTAGCAAGTTTAGCATGAACGTATTTTGCAACGGGCTGCAAACCTTTCTGAAACCCGCCACTTTACGCGTTCGCCCCGAATTCGCAACTCGCCGGTATGCGGAGTGCTCAATAGTCGTGCATCTAGCAGAACGACACGAGAAAAATGTGCTTCATCGCCTGTTTGTACAAAATGCCACTTGCCTTGTTTCTTTCAGTGTTCCGGCAAAATCGGTGACGCTAACTGTTACATGCCAACGCTTTACGTCGCCGTTCCCGACGACCATTACATTCGGAAGTGGGTATTCCGAAAGATATGCTGGATTTATCGAAGTTTCTGTAGCATTATTTTGCCGATGAGGTTATCACGCTCTCACCGCCTACGGCCCTTGCCTCGGCGGACGGTTGGCTAACGCCGGATCGCCGAAGCCGAGAGGGTTTTTGGTCCGAGATCGCTCCCGATCCCGCCCCACTTTCCCGCCCCCGCGACTGCTACGACCCGACACTTTTTTCCTCGAATGTTTTGGTTCTCTCCGAACGCGATCCGTCGCCGTATCGCCCGATACGGCCACCTGTTCCGCTGCGCGGTTTTATCGCCGCCGGCGTTGGAGTTCCACGTCATGACCGGTGCCGAAGTCGTCCTTGCGTTTTACCTGCTCACAGCGCCCGTTAGTTGCTGCCCCGAGGCTCCGCCTGAAACGGCACGCTGGCCCGCCGTTCAATCGGCCGTTCGGAAACTCGCCGTCGAGTGGGAGATTCTCGACGAACGCGAAACGGGATACATCCTCGCCAAGCCCGAAGAATTCGGCATCGATGTCAACCTCCTTCGCAAGCGATACCAAGAGCTAAAAGGCGTACCGCGAATCGCCGAAGCCCAACGGCTCCCGGACCGCGATACGTGCTGCGAGATGATTAAATTCAATCGCTCGTACCGCAAGAGCCTCGACAATCGGCACCTACTCGAAACGGATCGCGCACACGATATTCAAACTGCCATACGCGAAACGGATCGACTGTATGCCGTCTGGGATTCGGTCCGCGACGCGCGTTGCGACATGTACTACATCACGGTCCGCCGCCACGCGTTGCGGAAGCTGCGCGACCTTGTCGGCGAGGAATCTTACGCCGTCGGCGAACTGCCGCCCGTCGTGCCGACGTGGCGATTCGCCGACACGAAGTGATTCGAGTCCGTTTGTGGCGAGATCGCGTAAACTGTTCGGCATGAGGAACAGCGTAACACCCGACCGCGATGAGTGCATCGAGCAAGCGTACTTCTTTCGCATGTGCCGCGAACGGATTGCGGACAACATCCCCGCACAGGAAATCCTCGCCCGTGCGGACGAGGAACTCCTTGCCACGACGAAACTGCCGATGGCGGTGCAATTCCTGAGTGCGGAGTTACGCCATACGGGCTTACTCGCAAGTGGTTTCGCAAGGTTGCCGCACTACTTCACCCCATTTCAAACCTTCGTCGTCGCGCAGGCCGAACTCGACGGACGCAAGTTCTCGATGCCCGCCGCTTTCCTCGTTCTCGAACGGGAAGCGGCGTACAAAGCGAACCAGCCGACGCCGCCGGGTTTGTTCGTCTTTCACTTTGAAACCATTGCCCGCAACCGCCTCGGCTACGACGACGGCTTAAAAGCCTCCGGCGGAGATCCGTTCTTCGATGGCTACTGGAGCGATTACATCGACCTCGTGAAACGCCAGGTCGGCACATTCGATTTCAGCGACTTGGTTTACGTACGTTCGCAGTTATATGTTATCGATCAGCGGCGTTCGCGCCCGAACTACGAACCGCCGGTGCCACCGTTGTTTGCGGAGAAAGAAGGGAAGATCGCGAAGGCCAGCCGTGGCCGCGACCCGTTGTTCCTATTTGCCGCACTGCAACGGCAACTCGGTTACCCCGAAGTGCCGAAGCCGCGACCCCGCGATGATATTTCGACGCAGTTGGAGATGCTGAAAGTGAAGTTCCGCGACATGGACGCCCGCTTACGCATCGCGGAGTCCGAACTTCGCGGGACTTTCGACCCGATGAAGTTCGGCAAACCGGAGATGTTCCGCGATATTAAAGACGGCGAGTAATCACGCCGACGGACGAACGCCGCGGAAGGTTTCGAGGACGTCTTGCAGATCCTGCGTGATGCAAACTTCGTCGTCCAGGAAATCCTTGAGCCAGATGAAGTTGAGCCGTTGGCCCAACGCAACGAGCGGCAGCAGATCGCCGAGCCGAACGCGAACGCTCGGGTCTTGCAGCGGCTCGACTTGGTCTCGTTCGTCTGGCGTGCGATACACCCGCAATTGTGTGACCATGATGCAACCTCCTGCGTAAACAAAGGGTCGCTAATCCACGACCCGCCCCGTGCAACCCGAGCCTTACCCCCGTGCCGGATTGCTATACTTCTGGTTTCGACTGCGCGTAGGAATTGACTTCAGCGCAATTTCACAATGCGCCCGAAGTGTGGCCGACACTCGGTAAAATGTGCCGTATTGGAAAGTTGACAACGCGACCGGCAACCTTGCCTGATGTAGCGATTGCAGCGGCCAGAGGGCGACAATGCGAACGACGTATGCGGTAATCGGAGCGGGTGGCTGGGGCACCGCCGTTGCGATTCACCTCGCAAAACGCCCCGAACATACGGTGCGACTGTGGGCGCACACGAAAACTACCGCCGACGCATTGCGTGCCCATCGCGAGAACTTACGCCAACTTCCCAGCGTGACGATCCCCGAAACGATCGCAATCCACGATGACCCAGTCGAAGCGACGCGCGATGCCGACACGTGGATCATCGCGATACCCACGGTGTACTTGCGCGCGACACTCGCCCCGTTTACGGCACTTGCGAAACCGAACCTGCGAGCCGTCAGCCTCACGAAGGGAATCGAAGCCGATACGTTCCTTCGGCCAACGGAGATTCTCTCCGAGTTGCTACCCGGTTGCACGACCGCCGTGCTGAGTGGGCCAAGCCATGCCGAGGAAATGGCGCGCGAAATGCCGACATCGGTGGTGATCGCGAGCCGCGATGCCGCGTTTGCCGTCGATACGCAGCGTGCGTTCGGTACGGACCGCTTCCGCGTTTACACGAATCTCGATGTGCGAGGCGTTGAGATTGCGGCGGCGCTAAAGAACGTCATCGGCATCGCCGCCGGGTTGTGCGACGGATTAGGCTTCGGCGATAACGCGAAGTCCGCGCTACTGACTCGCGGGATCGTCGAGATGACTCGCTTCGGCGTGGCGCTCGGTGCGGACACGGCCACATTCGCTGGGCTTGCGGGCATCGGCGACCTCATCACGACGTGCTTCAGTAAACATGGCCGGAACCGGCGTGTCGGCGAACGACTCGCGAAGGGCGACACGCTCGAACAGATACTCAGCGGGCCGCAAGTCGCCGAGGGCGTGACCACCGCACGCAGTATCGAACAACGCCGCGTGCAAATGGACCTCGACTTGCCAATTATGTCGGGCGTTTATGCGGTGCTTTACGAAAAGAAGTCGCCACTGTTGGCGGTGCAAGATCTGATGTCCC
>JANXNT010000095.1 GCA_025353985.1 Limnoglobus sp. | reverse complement strand
GGCGGCACTGCGCGCGAAGCCGAGGGCTTTGTTCTGAAAGCAGGTCAACCCATGACCGGTATCGTTTTCGCAGACTGGTCTAAGCAGGGGCTGCCGCTGACAGACTACGCCATCAGTTATGAGGCCATGCGCACGAGCGGCCATGACTTTTTCGGAGCTCTGACGTTTCCCATCGGCAGTCCTGAACGTTGCGTGACTTTTGTGCTCGGCGGTTGGGGGGGATCGCAGGTCGGCATCTCCTCCATTGACGGCTTTGATGCTTCCGAAAATGAAACCGGCAGCAGTCAACATCTAGAGAATGATCGTTGGTATCGCGTGCGGATCGAGGTCTCAAACCGATGGCTGAAGGTGCTCTTGAATGATCGGCCGATCATCAACACCAACATCACCAGCCGCACGCTGAGCCTGCGTGCGGGTGAGGCGGTAAACTGCGTGCCGTTTGGCTTTGCGACCTATCGGACAGAGGGAAAACTGAGGAACTGCGTGATCGAGAAAGCTAAAGCCCCGCTGTGACCTTTATCGCTGACAAGTCCTCAACTTACTGCTATTCTCTTTTCTCATGGCCACGATTCTTGATCTGCCGGAAGCCCGCGAGCGCGTCATGCGTTGGTCTGTGAAGGACTATGAGCGCTTCACGGAGCTGGGCGTGTTTCGGAAAAACGTCGAGTTGATTCGCGGCATCGTGTTGCCGGACGCCTTCGAGTTCGCACAACACGAACGCGGTTTTGAGCGTATTCGGCAGGCGTTGCACTTCCTCGTGGACCGCCGCAAGCAGATCGCCCCATGACGATTCGGACGTCGGCATCACCGCTTCCGCTGGGGCCGCCGTCGTTTCGTGGTGTCGCCGACGGGCCGCCGAACGCCGTACTTTCATCGAAATCCGGTACGCGACGCCGTGCAGCCACGCGGGTAATCGGTCGCCTTCGCGCAACTGCCGCGCACCCCGAACGAGTGCGAGGAACGTCGCCTGAAACGCATCTTCAGCATCCGCATCGGTACTCGACAGTTTGCGACACAGGCCCCAAACCATCGGCCCATGACGGCGAATCAGCGTGGCAAACGCCTGATTATCGTGCGAATTCAGGTATTGCGCCAGCAACGCCGAGTCGGGCTGTTCCGCACGATCCTGCGTCAGCGACTCGACGTAACCGAGCACGTTTTGCAACAATTGACGATTCACATGCGTAGCCTTTGCGGTTTGCGCCCTCGTTACAACATAGTTCCCGCCCACCGGCAATTATGACAACGACGCTCACCCGGCGGGGCGTTTGCTCTTGAAGTTTCGCCCTTTGCGCTTCGGTTTCGTTTGCGTCGAGGCGACCGTTTCGCCTTTCAGCTTCGCGATTTTATCGCGCAACTGCGCGGCACGCTCGAAGTCCAGATTCTCCGCCGAGAGCAACATTTCCTTCTGCAATTCTTCGAGGTACTCCGCCGTCGCCGACTCGGCTTCTTGAACGCCTGCGACTTCTTGTGCGAGTTTGTGCGCCTCGGCTTCCTCTTCGATTCCGCTCGAAATTGCCGATTGCACCGTGACCGGCGTGATGTTGTGCTCGATGTTGTACGCCGTTTGCAGTTCGCGGCGGCGGTTCGTTTCGTCGAGCGCCCGCTGCATCGATTGCGTCATCTTGTCCGCGTAAAGGATCACCTCGGCATTCACGTTCCGTGCCGCACGGCCCATCGTTTGAATCAGCGATTTGTCCGACCGCAAGAAGCCTTCCTTGTCTGCATCCAAGATCGCTACGAGCGACACTTCGGGAAGGTCCAGCCCTTCGCGTAACAGGTTCACGCCGACGAGGACATCGAACGCGCCTTGCCGTAATTCGCGTAAGATCGTAACCCGCTCGATCGTGTCGAGTTCGCTGTGCAACCACTTACAGCGTAGCCCCGCTTCGCGGTAGTAGTTCGTCAGGTCTTCGGCGGTGCGCTTCGTTAGCACCGTCACCAGCGTGCGTTCTTGTCGCTCGGCACGGATGCGGATTTCTTTCTCCAAATCCTTCACTTGCCCCTTCGCGGGCTTGATGTGGACAATCGGATCGACGAGGCCCGTGGGGCGGATGAACTGCTCGACGACTTCGCCACCGGTGCGTTCGAGTTCGTACGGCCCCGGCGTGGCGGACAGACAGAGGCAGGTACTAAGCTTCTTCTCGAATTCGTCGAATTTCAGCGGGCGATTGTCCATCGCGCTAGGCAGGCGGAAGCCGTGTTCCACGAGCGTCGTTTTGCGGGCCGCGTCGCCGTGGAACATGCCGCGGACTTGCGGCAACGACACGTGCGATTCGTCGACGATCAGCGTGAAATCGTCGGGAAAGAAGTCGAATAGCGTGTACGGCGGCTCGCCGGGGTTGCGCCCGCTGAACCAGCGTGCGTAGTTCTCGATCCCCGAGCAGTACCCGACTTCGCGCAGCATATCGAGGTCGAATCGGCAGCGTTCCTTGAGCCGTTGGGCTTCGAGTAACTTGCCTTCGGTTTTGAACTGTTCGAGCCGAGCCGCGAGTTCGTCTTCGATGCCTTTCACCGCGCCGCGGGTGCGGTCATCGGGCGTAACGAAGTGCTTCGCGGGGTAAATGTACAACTCTTCGAGTGGCTGTAGCACCTCGCCCGTCACGGTGTGAACCACCGACAAGCCATCGACCGTATCGCCGAAAAGCTCGACGCGGAACCCCGATTCCTCCGATGCGGGCCAGATCTCGATCGTATCACCACGCACGCGGAACTTACCGCGTTCGAAGGCGATATCGTTGCGTTTGTACTGAATATCGACGAGCTTCAACAGCAGTTGATCGCGGTCGAGCGTCTCGCCTTTTTGGATGTGAACCATCATCCGCTTGTAGTCGCTCGGCGAGCCGAGGCCGTAAATGCACGACACCGACGCGACGATAATCACGTCCTCGCGGCTAACGAGCGCCGCCGTGGCCGCCAGCCGTAGGCGGTCGATGTTCTCGTTGATGCTCGAGTCTTTTTCGATGTAAATGTCCCGCTGCGGGATGTACGCTTCGGGCTGGTAGTAGTCGTAATAGCTGACGAAGTAGTTCACGGCATTGTGCGGGAAGAACGCCTTGAACTCCTTGTAAAGCTGGGCCGCGAGTGTCTTGTTGTGCGCGAGAACGAGCGTCGGTTTGTTCATCGCCACGATCACGTTCGACGCGGTGAACGTCTTGCCGGTGCCGGTCGCGCCGAGCAGAACCTGGATCTTCTTCCCGCCACGGAAGCCAGCAATCAGTTGCTCGATAGCCCGCGGTTGATCGCCCGCCGGTTGGTACGGACTCACGAGTTGAAACAGAAGCGCCATTTGGTCGTCTCGATCGTTCGGGAATGCATTCGCAGCATCAATGATTATAGTCTTCGTGCCCGAAATTCGCACGATCCGAATCGCCGACCGGCGAACGGCGCGACGTGAGTCCGCCGGTGATTGCGCGAAAGTGTTCACCGGTCTTCGAAACAGGTTGATCTTTGTCACTTTGCGAGATCGTAACAGACGAGTTTGCCTTTTCCGCGGACGTAGAGCAAGCCGTGGCTGAGGACGGGCGGTGCCCAACAGGGGCTGGCGAGATCGGGTGATTCCCACTTCGCGACTTCGTCGAACTTCTTGGCATCGATTTTGAACAACCGCAAATCGCCGTTTTCGCCGAGGCTGAGCATATGCCCATCGACTTTGATTAATGAGCAGCGCGTGGTGCGTTTCTCGCGCCACATGCGGTTGCCCGTCGCGAGTTCGATGCAGCGCAAATCGCCATCGGAATCGTGTCGCCCATCGGATGCGTAGAAGTACCCGCCATCGTGGATTGGCGTGTTCCAGTGGGTCGCCAGCGCCCGGACTTCGCGGTCTTTGCCAGCATCGGTCCAGACTTCGGTCACGCCGGAAAGGTCGGCTTTCACTTTCAAACAAGCGGTGCCGACGCGATAACTCTCGCTGATGACGATCGTGTCGCCGACGACCATCGGGTTCGAGGCGTTGACGCTTTCGAGGTCTTTCGAACGCCACGGATAGCGAAAGTGCTGTTTGCCCGTGGCCGGGTCGAAGCCGACGAGGCCCGCACGCGCGAAGTACAACCCGACCCGCTGGCCGTGCAGCGTCACGACGACGGGACTGCTGTAGCTCGCGAGGTCGTCGAGTGCGGCATAGCGGACTTTGCCCGTCTTTTTGTCGATCGCGACGATGCCGGTGCCATTCGGTTTGGCATCGCGCAAATCGCTCGGTCGTGGCCCTTTCGGACTGCCACCGACGGCCACGATGATCGAATCGCCTTCGATAAATGGTGAACTACCGACGCCGAAGAAATTCTGATGGAAGTGATACTCGGCCCGCGTGTCGAAACTCCAAACGAGCTTGCCCGCATTGCTGATACAGTTCAATAAGCCTTCGACGCCGTAGGTGTAGATGCGGTCGCCATCGACGACGGGGCCACAGCGCGGGCCGTCGTCGTAGCCGTAAAGGTCTTCGTACTTGAACTCGTAATCGTAGTTCCAGACCAACTCGCCGTTGAGCGCGTTTCGACACCTGAGGCGTGCGGTCGTTTCAAACGCATCGAAGTGGTACAGCTTGCCATCGGCCACCGCCGGCGGCGCGTAACCGCGACCGAGTTTGCACTCCCAAACCTTCGGCAACCCTTCGCGTGGCCACGCCGTACGGATGTTTTTCTCGGTGGAGACATTGTCGCCGGTCGGCCCGAGGAACTTCGGCCAGTCGGACCCTTCGCGGCCCGGCGCAACCGGTTTGACATCGGCCGCCTTCGAGCAACCGAAGAGGAGACTCGCACACAGAATGAGCATAATTCGCATGGGATGACCCGAAATGGTAGGCAAAACGAAACCGAGCGGCGAACCGGTTGGTTCGCCGCCCGGAATGACATTGTCGGGGAAGGGAAGGATGGGGGTGCCCTGAGCCGCACCCTCCAGCACTTATGGCTGCACCTTCCGGCCTGACCAGGTTCACACCTTCAGGTCGGTCAGGCCCCCACCCATCCGAACCCCGACAACAAATTTCAAATGCGGCCCCACGGACTACTTCTTCGTTTGTCCTCGAGCAAATATACTTGCCACGAAGTTGAGCACGTCATTGGCACTCGACTCGTTATACCCGTAGTTTCGAATCAGGCGAGACTTCACCACGTCAATTTTTTCTTGCGTCGCTTTATCGACGACGTTCGAAACGATACTGCTGAGTTTGATGCTGTCCTTTTGGTCCTCGAACAGTTTCAGTTCCAGTGCCTTCTGGAGCCGTTCGTTCGTGCGGTAATCGAACTTCTTGCCGTCGATGGCGAGCGCACCGATGTAGTTCATAATCTCGCGGCGGAAGTCGTCTTTGCGGCCATCGGGAATATCGATCTTTTCCTCGACGCTGCGCATCAGTCGTTCATCGGGTTCGATGTAATTCCCGGTGTAGCGATCGCGCACCTTCTCGCGTTGCGTGTACGCTTTGACGTTGTCGATGTAGTTCCCGCAGAGTTTTGCGAGCGCTTCATCGTCGGCTGCGATCGCACGCTGGACTTCGTTTTTGACCACGTCTTCGTACTCCTCGCGAACGACGGCGAGCAACTCTTTGTAATGGCGATACTGGTCTTCGTCGCGGATCAGCGAGTGGTGTCGCAGCCCCGCTTCGAGTTCGTGCATCACCATGAACGGGTTGATGTTGTCTTCGTCCGGGTGTGCGACGAGCGCGTTGGAAATCTTGTCCTGGATGTAGCGCGGGCTGATGCCGGTCATCCCTTCGTTGAGTGCGTCGCGCTTCAGTTCGATGACGTTATCTTCGGTGAAGCCCGGCAGCGTTTTGCCGTTGTACAGCTTCAGTTTCTGCATCACGCTCAGGCCCGCGTGCTTCGGTGGGTTCAACCGCGTCAGCACCGCCCACATCGCCGCCACCTCGATTGTGTGCGGGGCAATATGCTTGCCGAGAACGCGATCGACGTTGAAATCCTTCTCGTAAATCCGCACTTCGTCCTTCAACCGCGTCACGTACGGTACATCGATCTTCACCGTCCGGTCTCGAAGCGCTTCCATGAATTCATTATTTTGCAAACGCTTATATTCTGGCTCATTTGTATGCCCGAGGATCACCTCGTCGATGTCCGTTTGGGCGAACTTCTTTGGCTTGATCTTGTGTTCCTGGCTCGCGCCAAGCAGGTCGTAAAGGAACGCGACGTCGAGCTTGAGCACTTCGATGAACTCGACGATGCCGCGGTTCGCGATGTTCAGTTCGCCGTCGAACGAGAACGCGCGCGGGTCCGAATCGCTGCCGTACTCGGCGATTTTGCGGTAGTTGATATCGCCGGTGAGTTCGGTGCTGTCCTGGTTCTTTTCGTCTTTCGGCTGGAAGGTGCCAATGCCGATCCGGTCCTTTTCACTGAGCGTGAGCCGGGAGATTTTCACTTCCTCGGCGAGCATCTTCGTCCAATCGCCCGCGTACTTCGCCAACCGCAACTTGTACTCGAAGCGGCTATACGGCGAGAGATCGCCCTTGATCTTCACCGAATATTGGTACGGCTTCGTACTCTGCTCATTCAGCACGGCAAGTAGCGATTCGCGTTGGTCTTCGGGCACGAGTTGCAGCGGCTCGCTGTGCATCGGGTCGCGGGTCCAACCGCTGCCATCGGGGTTCTTCCACGAGAATGTGTAGAGCATTCCGGCATCGGATCGCGAATATTCTTCGAGGCCGCGCTTTAGTAGGCGTGCGATCGTCGACTTTGCCGAACCGACGGGGCCGTGGAGCAGAATCACGCGGCGTTCGGTGCCGTAGCCGAGTGCGGCACTCTTGAAGGTATTCACCAGTTGCATGAGTTGCCGGTCGAGGCCGTAGATGCCGTCGCCGTGCCGTGAGGCAAACTCGGTGAAGAACTTGAAGCGGATCCGTTTCTCTTTGTTCTCGTAAACGTCTTCGGTGCCGTGCGACAAGATCATGTCATACAGACGTTGGAACGCGGTGCGGGTCACGCCGGGGTTCTTGAGAATGATCTCGAGGTAGTCGGCGAAACTGCCTTCCCAATGGAGTTTGCGGAAGTCTTGAACGTCGATCTGACTGCGTAGGGTATCGAGGATTGCCGTAACCGTGGCCATGTGCTTCTCCGTAAGAGGACCGCGTCGAACGCAGCCCGTTTCATTGTCGTCGCAATCGCAAGCCGCCCACACGCGAACGAGAAAGGGAGTGCGTGAGGCCAGTTTGCGTTCGGTCAATCGAGAGCAATATCCGCAAAGAGCTACAGCATTGTACCGCAGCAACGCGACCGTTTCCAAAAATTCGTCGCGATACCTTTATCCCGAACCGTTTCGGCGGTGAGATTGCAATTCCGCTCTCGTCGCAACTGGCCGTTCGGTTCTGCGGATTTTCTGGCCAATTCCACTTGCAGTGTCACGCGGTTCGTGCGGTAATGTCGTGCCCCCACGGATGGAGGATCCTGATATGCCGCGCGACATTTTAGCGTTTCGCAACCCGACGCAGTCTTTCCCGTCGTCTCCCGATCTCGCCTACGAGGCGTTGCCGTTGCTTCGCCGGTTGCGAGATTGCCTGCCACTGGCGACGACGTTCCGCGATGCCTGCCAACGCACCCGCCGTTGGGGTGTGCCGCCGTTGTTCTTCTTCGGCAAGCCGAAACCGAAGGTGGCTGTCCCCTTCCCTGGCGAAAATGGCATCGCGGTGGCACGGCGATACCCGGATGCGGCGCTCGCTTGGGCGAAGCTCCACGACTACACCGACGATGCGTTCACCGTCATGGCCGCATCGGCGGATGCACGCCGTGCGGCGCGGACGATTCCTGGCCTGTTAAGTGGCATTCAGGCACTCGCTGCCGACCATCGTCGCTGTCGCGAACTGGCGGAGTTGTTCACGGTCGTCGACGATGGGGCCGTCACGGTGTTGCACCCTGATACCGGCACGGGGTTCCGTGTTCTGTTCGGTGGCATCGCGAATCTGGCTCAATTTCACGTGCTTCTGGCCGATGCCGTGGCGGGTTCGCCGTTGAAGGGGTACCTGGCGGGCGAACGTCCCGACCCGCGGATCGTCGACGCCTACAAGGACTGCCCCACCGATCCGGAAGCCGATGTGGCCACGGCCCGGTTTCAGCTGTATCGGCCCACGGCATTGCGTGAAGATGGCACGTTGCCGCCGCGATTTCAAGGTAGTGAAGAGTGGTTCTGGGGCCACGAAAGCCCGTCTGAGATCCCCAGTATCAATGGCGAACGCCTACTGCTGATCGGTGAACCTGCGTATCGTCGCCAATGGACCGTCCGCCGTCGGTTCTCCACCATCAGCGGGGAACTGCGCGTGGACGAGGTACTTTCCGCAATGGCCGTGCGCTCATGGCTCGATGCATTACGCGGTCGCATTTCGCAAGATGTCCGCGTTTCCGAGGCGGCATAATCGACACAAGGATTTGTATTGATTACATGAGACGAAGTTCACTTCTCAATTTTTGCGTTGGTTTGTTGCTATCCTCTCGCGGAGCGAGAGGGCTACGTAGCCCTCTC
>JANXNT010000084.1 GCA_025353985.1 Limnoglobus sp. | reverse complement strand
CGTGGCTCCGCGTGCGGCTGCAAGAAAACCGCCGCCGTTTGCACGGGACTTTTGAAACTCGAAGTGTCGCTGTGGACGTTCGCGACGACGCCCGGCATCGAGCCGACGAACAACGCCGCCGAACGCGCGCTGCGTCACGCGGTCTGCTGGCGAAAGTCGAGTTACGGCACCGACAGCCCGGTCGGCAGCCGCTTCGTGGAACGCATTCTGACCGCAGTCGCAAGCTGCCGAACGCAAAATCGCGACGTCCTCGACTTCCTGAGAAAAGCGCTCGCCGCGAGCAAAGACCCCGCTCAGAAACTATCGCTAATCCCAACCGGGGCGTGAACGGTTACAGCCAGTGTTCACGAATGATCGCTACGTTAAGAACACTGACCGGGTGATGACCGCCGATGCGGTCGAAGCCGCTTGTGTGGTCTCGGGACTCGATTTCGTGATCCTCGGCACGGGTGACGGTGACTTTGTTCCACTCGCCCAGAAGCTTCGGATGCGAAAGCTCAAGGTGTACACAGTTGGAATCCAGGGCAGCATCAGTGACGAACTGCGAGCGGCGTGTGACCACACGGTCACGATCATCCCGAACGGTTCCTGGCCATTAGATACTCCGAAAGTATCCGGCAAGGCGTGGCTTTCGTTACCACCACGCAATGGCCACATCAAGCCAGCGAACCTGCCATAACTTTTTCGCCGTTCCCCGGACAAACTCTGGGGAACGGCGTCTACATCGTTAGTCCTCCCGAATGGATCACTTAAGGAAAGCTGCAATGGGGATGCCCTCGCTGCGGTCGCACGTCCTGACTCTACTTACGACGCACGTGCGGCTCGCTACGACACTTCAGTTGATGGACTTCAACGGTGAGCCGACCGCCAAAGTGAATCGGTGTCTCGATTCAATGCAGCGACGGGGATGGCTCGAATCCGCCGTCGCTGCGGTCAGACAGCCGACGATGGTATCGCCAATCTTCGCTTGGCAAATCGAACATCCCACTCCGAACTTCAACAGCCTGGCCTACAAGCTCGATTCCCGATGGTCATCGTGTGAACCCAAACGGTGCCACCTCTACTGGGCCACTCCGCTTGCCGTGGAAGAATTCGGCGGGGTAGGCGGAACCATCCGACAACCACTGCAAATCGAACACGATCTCGCGGTGAGTGAAGTCTTTTTCCAACTTGGTCAACCAGCGGGCTGGAAGATGGAAGACCTCTTTGCTGAAAACGAATTCGGCACGAAGGTTCCCGACGCGATTGTTTCGGACAATTCGGGC
>JANXNT010000246.1 GCA_025353985.1 Limnoglobus sp. | reverse complement strand
ACGCCTTCTCGAAGTGATCGACCGCGGCATCATACTTTTGAGACCGGCTAGCGACATCGCTTTCACACCAATAGCATACATACTTTTGGCATCGAGTTTCAACGCCTCATCGAAGTCATCAATCGCCTTGTCATATTTCTTCATCAGATGCCATGCCAAACCACGGCTGTTGTAAGCACTCACAAACTTCGGATCGAGCCGGATCGCTTCGGTATAGTCGGCAATCGCCTTTTCGTAGTCTTTCTTGTTACTCCATGCAGCGCCACGGCTGTTGTAAGCACCCACGTACTTCGGATCGAGCCGGATCGCTTCGGTGTAATCGGCAATCGCCTTGTCGTGCTCTTTCTTGTTGCTCCATGAAAGCCCACGGTTAAAATGGTCAAGGAGAGAATCGGGTTTGAGCCGGATCGCTTCGGTGTAGTCGGCAATCGCTTTGTCGTGTTCTTTCTTGTCGCTCCACACGTTTCCGCGCATAACGTAATTCGCTGTATCGGACGGATCGAGCCTAATACACTCGTTAAAGTCGGCAAGGGCATTGTCTAGTTCCAATTTATGTCGCCAGCCAATACCGCGCATTGACAGCGCCCATGCATCCTTCGGGTTGGCTTTCACGGCTTTGTCCCAGAAGATGGGGGCATCTTCCTTGGAAACGAGGTCTTCCTTTTGCACCCATCCTTTACCCACACGATTTCCTGAAGTCAATAAGTTTTAGACGATTTGACGTAAGTCAGAATTCGTGTCGTGCACGGACGTACTCAAAAGTGCGCCGAAATGACACAGAAGTGCGCGCAAATGACACAGAAAAGGCGCGAACGGTCGATTTTAGGTCGCATAATGACCCAAAAAAGGCGCTACCTGCGGCGAGTGTCAATCGCAGGATCGTCGACGTAAATCATGACAGGATAGCAGGATAACGCAAAGTCACCGCGAACCGATAAGCGAAATGCGATCAGAAAAGGGGCTTATTGAGACGAAAAAACACGAAAAACACGGTTTTAAAACTTTTGCAATTCGGACTTACGTCGATGATGAGAGCAAGGATTTCGCGTTTA
>JANXNT010000037.1 GCA_025353985.1 Limnoglobus sp. | reverse complement strand
CTGTTACACGCGGGTGTTAGCGTCGTTCTTACCAGCTGAAGAAGGCGGAAACGATCGCTCGGCGGGGCCGATGCAACTGTTCCTGCGCTTGACGAAGATCGAACCGATCCCGTTAGCGGTGTACGTCCCCCCGGCGGAATTGACCGCAAAGGAAGCGGCCACCCGACTGCAACTGTACTTCGGCGGCTGGTTTGTGGAGAAGTTTGTCGATCCGGCCCCACGGGAAAAAATTCAACGCGGGCAGTTCGGAGAAGCGATTAAAATCCTCGTCGAACGAGAACTGCAATCGACTACGGCCCGCGAACGCATTCGGGTGAACGCGCAATCCGAGACGCTGATTCGCGAATGGTGCCAGACTGCAAATGAAACTTACAACATGCTGAGTAAAGCGCGATTGTCGACGAACCGCCTGACGGATTTGCCTGCGGCCGAAAAGCTCGTCGAAGAATTCTGGACGTCGCGGCCTGCCGCGATCCAGGCGATCACCGACACTTCGATTGCCTCCGTCGGTCTCTCCGAATCGGCGTACCTACTCGCCGTGTGCAAGCACGAGCAAGCCGAACGCAGCCAGGTACGCTACCAGAAGGCTTCACTTGCAGGAGCGGAGAAAATGCAGCAGCGAGCGTTGACGTTGGCACAGGATTCGTGGAATGTCGCGAACGATGCGTGGCAACGCTACGACGCGCATTCCGCTGTGTTTGCGAAAGCGATGTCCGAACGCACTGCGCACATCCAGCAACTGAAGCAGCGTGCCGCCACGCTCGCCGCCGATCCAAACCGCGACAATTAGTTGAACAAATTCATACTCGCGAGGCGTCGCACGAAGACGATGCTTCCGACGACGGCGGATGTCAGGCCGGCCATCAGCACCGCACCGGCGGCGATATCGAGACACCCCTGAATGCGATTCTTACTCTGCACATCGAGGCCGTGAAATAGGGTTTCGATGGCGCTGTTGAATAGTTCCGCCGTGAACACGAAGCCGATGCAGCCGATGAGCAAGCACCACTCGATCGGGTCGCAGCGCAACACGAATGCGGTCGCGACAACGAGCACGGCAACGAAGAAGTGCACGTAGAAACTAGAGTGCCCGCGAACGCCGCGCTTGATGCCACGAAAGGCTTCGCGGAACTTCTCCCGCCAACGCCGTGGCTTCTTCGGCTTGGCCGTGCCAAACGAAGAATCGTCGGGTTTCCAAGTCATGCCTCGCCCGATCCGTTTGGGGTACAGAGGATCCACCGTTGCACGACCTCCGCACTATTGTTGAATGAACGGCGAACCGATGCGGCCCGCTCCCGTACCTGCTGCGAGGTTGGGAACGATCGAGAACTGGATGCCGAAGTTGTTGACGAGCGCGTTGTAAGTGAGGCCCAGATACACCGAAAGATCCGGCCCCGTACGCACGATCGTGAACGTATTCGACAGCGCGAGTTGCGTACCGAAGTCGTAAGTCGAAGCGACGTTGACGCCATACTTTTTCGTGAGCTGATAGCCGAACGCGGCCGTGACCGCCTTGCTATTAATCGGTTCGATCTGACGGTAGCCGAAAAAGAAATTCGAATTGTCCGGACGCGCGAAGTACGCGCCGACACTCCAGTATTGTGCTCCGAAATCGAACGGGTCGAACCAACCCGCTGCGGTCAGCGCGGTCTGATCGCCGACGTTCCAAATGTAGTTGTATTCGAGGAACGACACGGACTTTCCGAAGTTGTCTTTGTTCGGATCGGGGAAGATCGAAGCGGAGAGATCGAGTGACATCCAGTCGACGGTATGTTCGCGGCCAGGGAAACCGCGTTTCGTTTGCAGTCGCTGATCGACGCCGACGCGAAGCACTTGGAGTTCGTCGAGC
Organism: Limnoglobus sp.; assembly: GCA_025353985.1. Classification (GTDB taxonomy): domain Bacteria; phylum Planctomycetota; class Planctomycetia; order Gemmatales; family Gemmataceae; genus Limnoglobus. The sequence goes on along the minus strand of JANXNT010000037.1, from coordinate 5,894 downwards.
GTATCGACGCGATTGTCCACACCGCGGCGAATCGCGTAACGTTGCGGGTCGAAAATTGGTGACGTCGACAGTGCCAGCCCCGCAGCACCTTTCGTGTAAAACGTCTGTGCCGGTGTAATCGTACGGTACCCTTGGTCGATGGCATCATCGTTCAGACGGTCGAGTAGTGGTAACTGCCCGAACGGCGTGTTCGTGCGGGTAATTCGATAATCGGAATGCAGTGTCGCCTTGTGAAACAAGCTCTTCACGTTGAACAGTTCGCTCGCGGCATCGGGATAAAGCTGCGACACCGACACCGAAGATCGCACCCCGCCGCCACCGTAAATGCGACCGCGTTGCTCGCCGGAAAGATCGTTCGAGTATCCCGCTAAATCGAGCAAGCCGTACGGCACGACATTCACCGGACCCGCACGCACGGGCAAGCTGAGTTCCTGCATCCAATCGAGTCGCCCCGTATCGAGGCGTTGCTGTTCGGTGGACAACAGCGCGAACGGGGTGACAGTCGTCGGTCGAAATTGCGCGTAGCCCGCGTTGGCACGCGAGTTATAGCTGAACAGGTCGAAGAACGATTGCCCGATGAGGTTGCCCGACACTTTCGGCAACCATCTCGTTTCGGTGATCCAGTCGCGTTTCTGCCCACCCTGGGCGTAAATCGAGCCTTGCCATTTGCCACTACTACCCGCGAGGTTCAGGAACGATTCTTGGTTGTAACCCAGATCGAATTCTTGTTTGAAAAACTGCTCGAGGTAGTTCTTGTCGCTGACGTACGCGAGTTGCCGTTGGAGTGTCACGTGACGACGGCCATCGAGAAAATTTCCTTCGGGGTCGCGGTCGGCGAGGACTTCAAATTGTGTACGCCAGAGCGCCCGGCCGCGGAACGAAGGGTTTTTCGGCTCGATACCCCGATCGCCACCGAGGATATCGATGCCTTTGTCGTTGATACCATAGAGTCGGAATTCGTTTTTGATCGGTCCGCCGAAACCGAAGAAGTTCGGGTCGCGTGCTGTGTAATCCGTCCCGAACGCCGCCCCGCGATCCGTGAAGTAATCGAGGTGGAGTTTCCAATTGTGGTTGTCCGGCCCGCGTAGCGCCAGCAACTTATACATGTCGAACGTACTGTAGAACTGCCGGCCGAAGATTCGGTCGTTGCCGAAGCCGATGCCGGACAGTGGTCCGAGCGGTTCGGCTGGATCCGTCCGCGAATACGGAGTGTAGAAAATCGGCACGCCGAGGACTTCCACGCGGGTATTTCGCCCCGTCAAAATCCGCTCCGAACCGTAATCGACTTCGCCCGTGGTAATGCTGCGATAGGGAATGCCGAAGATATTCCGCCGCACCGTTTCGCGTTCGAGAAACTCGATGTCGCGCGACAAAATCTCGATCGACGGATCGGACGGCAACTTGCTCGAATACACACCGGCACGCTTCGCGTTCCACTCGTTTTTGCCGAGACGATTGATGCGTTCCGCGTACAAGTGTACCGAATCCTTCAGATGATCAAACGCCAGTTCGAGATCGGCCTTGAGTGCGATCGCCTTGTTTTTGTTGACGTCGTAATAGATCTGATTGGCTCGGAGCGTCCGCGTTAGGTACGACTTCTGGCCGAATGTCCCCTGGGTTTCGTCCTTGCTTCGCACGACAACGTTTCCTGTAAGGAACATCTCGATTTCCATCGGTTTATCGCCCGTCGGCTCGTTCTGCGTCGCCAGTCCATCCATGGCATTCTTGCCGTTCAAGCCTTTGATCCAGACGACGAGGTTATCGGCGGCGAACTCGAACTCCTGCGCTACTGGCCCTTTGCGACCGGCAATTTCGTAGGTGATGTTGATGATGAGGCCGCCGGTGTAAATCAACCGCTGCGTTCCATCGCCGATCGGGATGAAGTCGAACTTCCCGAGGTTGCCGTAACGCGGGCTGAACCGAAGGATCTGGTTGCGTGCGTTGGGTAAATTGACCCGCGAACCTTCGGTCAGAAATAGCTCTTCATTTCGCGGTGCGGTGGGGCGAATCGGTGGCCCGACCCCCGATGGTGAGTCGGGTATACTGGGTAGTGGTGACGGAAGTTGCAAACTGTTACGCGGGAACGGATCGGGATTCGCAATCGTCGGCGCAACGACCGGCGGCTGGTCCAATTGCGGGAATGGAATCGGAAGGCGCGGCGGTTCTTGCCCGAACGCCAACGCGACCGTGCTAAGAACTACCAATATCGCGGCCATTCGCCTAACCACAGCCCCTCCATGGGCACGTGTTCCAGCCGAGTGCAAAGCCATCACTCATCCGTGAGTCGCGAACTATAACCCGAACGCAAATGGCGTCAAGCCAGATAGAAAACGAGTGCGATTCCGTAAACTGATACGGACCGCGTATTCCCAACAGGACTTCGAGATGCAAAATTTCCGCACGATTTCCGCAATCATCGCCATCGCATCGCTCGCGTTCGCACCAACAACATTGCAGGCGGCGTTCGTGGTCGTCTCCAATGCCACCGGGGAAACGATCCGCTTCGAGCGCGTGCTTTCCGATGGGAAGGCCAAATCCGAAACGTTGCTTTCCGGTGAGTCGCGACCGTACCCATCGGGCAAAACTCTCGACCTCATTTACACGTCAGATGCTAAAGCGACGCCAGTCAAGTTGAACGCCTATTCCGCCTACGTATTCGTTGCCAAAAAAACGGGATTGGAACTACGTGGAATCGAACTCGCAGGGACCGCCCCGGCCGTCGGCGACAGCCCGGATCCGGTTGCGGTGGCTTCGGAACTGACGGTGAATGTGAAAATTTACGTCGATGAAACCGAACGCCGCACGCGAAAAACCTGGCAGACAGCGCAGCGAAAGCGCTTCGAGCAGGCCTCCGAGATATTGAAGGCCCACACCGGTGTGAACTTCGCGTTGAGCGGATTCGACGACTGGACGACCGATCCCAACGTCGTCGATTTGAAGGGCTTACTCGGCGATTTTGAAACGCAAGTGAAGGCCGCACCCGGAACGATTTGCATCGGCTACACGAGTCGCAAGTTCGAGGCGATCGGCAACGAAACTGTCAAACCCACCGGGTTTGCGGTTGCACGCGCCGCACTGCGAACGCACATTATGGTGCGCGAGTCCGAGCCACGTACCGAACCCGAACGGGTCGAAGTGCTCGTGCAGCAACTCGGCCGTTACCTCGGTGCAATCCCCAGCCCCGACCCGAACTCGGCGATGCGGATTCGCCTCGGCGACGGCAAAGCGACGTCGGCCCGCTTCCGCATCGGTTTCGATCCGCTCAACGTGTTGATCATGAACATCTGGGCCGACGAATTACGCGCGGGCAAGGTCAAGAAACCGGGCGATCTTTCGGCGATGACGCAAACGCGCCTCGGCCGCATTTACGGCACACTCTCGATTGCCTTGCCCGATGTCGCAATGGAAGCCGATTACTTGGCAATGCTCGAACGCGCCGGAATTGCCACGGAAACAAGCGTACCCAACACGCCGGTCGTGGAAGGGAAACCGAAAACAACGCCGAAAGTCGACAAGCTGTTGACGCCGAAAGAAGAGTCCGTTCGCAAGGTGATTGCAGCAATCGTCGTGCGGGCCACCGAAAATTCCAAACTGCCCGCAACGGGTGCAGTCGACGCGAAAGTCCGGTTGAAGGGCGACGAACTGACGGTGGCATACGTGCAAACCGCGGCTACTGCGGCGCTGACGGCAGACCCCGAAAACCGCGTCAGTGCGTTCCTCCTCGGCATTGGTCTGGCGCTCGATGATTCGTCGATTTTACGCGATAACCCGCTCACAACATCCTTTTGCAAAACCGTCGAATCGGACGACGACCGCCGCATTCGGCTCGCAATGCTCGGCACCCCCACGATCCGCTACCGTCGCGATTGGTGCCAACACTTTGTCGTCTCGGCTGCGCTCACCGAATTCGTCGGGCCGCTACTCGCCGAGAAAGCGGGGCTGATTAAAGAGCAACTCGACATGAACGGCGCGAGCGGCTTCAGCTTCGCCGATCTCTGTGCAGACTTCGCTGGCGTCGAATTCGCCAACCGCCTGAAAGCGATGCCGAAGGAACTGGAACTGGTGCAAACGCAATTTACCGTCGCCGACTATGTGCCGAAGACCGAAGACCTCCGCGAAGGGATCTCCACGGAGCGGTTCAAAATCGACTACGGCAAGTTCGACGAAGCCAAGTTCAAAACCGCCTACGACGACATCTGGAAGCGAGTAAAGAGCCTGCCAAAGTATCAGGAAAAGAAGTAGTGATCGCATCGCTCGCCATTGCCCGCGAGCGTTTCCGGAAAAATGCTCGGTTTCGTTCTGGAGAAGTCTGTAAACTGAGAGCACGACAGTTGGGAGTGTTTGCACGGCTGGCGCTGGCCCAGGTCTTCAAAACCTGTGGGGGTCGTGAACAACGGCCCCAGTGGGTTCGATTCCCATACACTCCCGTGTACAATCGTGCACTATTGCAGCAGGTTGTCGCTGCGTTTCGCAGAACGTCGCACTACCGCTTGAAAGCATGGGATTCCGTTTCTCACGCTGCGATTCCGTGCTAGTCTCCGCTGGAACCTGCTGTGCCGCTTTTTGCGCGATTTCGGCATTCAGTGCGCCGCTTTTTGCGCCGCTTTTCGCAGGCCTCCAATCTTGCGCCGTGTCGAATGCTGTCTCAGTCGGATCGACGTAGTGGCGAAGTGCCACTGAGGGAGTATTGCCCAGCCACTTCGTAACCGTCGCCAATGGGAAACTCTGTGCCAAGTCCGATTCGCAGGATGCCCGCAATGAATGCCACACCCGCGGCCACGGGTCTAGAGCCGCTCGGATGATGATCTTAGTGAACGTCGTCCGCACGTTCGCTCCACCCCAGCCGTCGGCCCCCTGAGAGCATTTCCGCATATCGTCAGGGAAAATATGCAACGATCCTTCCGCAGCATTTTTGAACGCAGTTTCGAGATGGGGCCGCAACAGTGGGAACAATGGAATCACGCGAAGAGACTTGCCGCTGTTCTCGGTCTTCGGGCTGGGAACATTCAACCGGCCACGTTCCCAATCGACATGGCTCCAGGTGAGAGAGAATGCCTCTGAAGGAATCCGCAGGCCACCGAAACGGGCAAGGGCCACAAGCAACTTCCACCAGACATTTGGGCAGTGGTCGATAACCCGCTCCACGTCGGCGACGGGAACATATGCCCGCCGCTCTGACGGATCGCCAGCACGCTGTTTAACGTACTTCCACGGGTTCGAGGGAATATGCCCCAGCCGCACGGCATCTTCCAGCATCTGCCGGGCGTGACCGATCCGCTTGTGAATTGTGGTGGGGCGTAGTCCACGGGTTCGCATCTCAGCCCGGAAGGCTTCACCGTCGGCGTGGTCGATCCCCAACAATGCCTTCGTACCGAACATTGTTTTCAGGTTCTCCGCAGTCTGCCCCCATGCCCGCAGGGATGTCGGCTTGAATCCCGATTCCGTTTTATCGGTGATCCACTTCGATAAGAACTCTCCGAAGCTCAGCCGCAAAACAGGGTTGATTAACCCCACGGCCGCCAGCTTGGCTTTCAGCTTATCGCCGATCTCGCTAAGCCACGTCGCAGTAGTGCGTGGAATACCATCGCAATTGATCTTCGCGGATAACAGGGCTTCGACGTGGCGGTTGATTGCTTCCGCACTCTTGCGGTCGATCTTGCCGAGGCGAATCGTCTTTCGACTTCCGTCGGGGGCCACGAATAAGATTCGTCGCCGCCCGTTCGGGTCGTCGCTGATCGATGCCATGATGTTAGGTTCCTGTGTGTAGCGGATTTAGTCGGGTAAGCGGGGCAGGTCGGGGAACAATCGGCCATCGTGCAGGCCGCGATGTTCGGGTTGCGTTTCAGACTCGTCTACGCTGTCTACGTCTACAGTATTCCCAATTCCGCTTGGAA
>JANXNT010001170.1 GCA_025353985.1 Limnoglobus sp. | reverse complement strand
GTGGTTCTTGGCGGGACGGGTACCGTGATTCCGGCACGAGATGATGAGGCACTTTCTGCAGCGATTTGCGATCTACTCGCGAACCCGGAACCGGCCCGGGTTCTTGCAAAATTGGCGAGGCAACGGGTCGAATCCGAGTACAGTCGCACCGCGATGGTGCGACGGTTTGAGGCGTTTTATCGCGAGATCAGCCGTTCTTCGCGAGTCGCTTCTTCCGGTTGACCGACTGGGCCGCAGGTATCGCATCGGCTGGCGCTTTCAGCGTGCCGAGAAACGCGAGCAGTGCCGCCTGTTCCGTTGCGGGCATTTTCGCGAAACGGTCCCCCGCCGCTTTGCCATCGTGGCGGTGGCGGAGTATCGCTTGTTGGAGGTTCGGTGCGGAGCCATCGTGCAGGTACGGCGCGGAGTCGGCGACGCCCCACAGTGGTGGCGTACGCCATTCGTCGGGGCGTGGCACCCACGATGGCCGCGCGTTCTCGATGGGTGGTTCGGGGCCGTATGCGCCACCGTTCGGCTGCGGGTCTTCGAGGGTGTAAAGCAAGAAATCGCTATACACGCCCTTCACGCCGCCGATGTCTGGCACGTGGCACGTTGCGCAGCCGGTGCTTGCGAATAGCGTTTTGCCGTGCTTCGCCAGTTGTTCGCCAGCCGATGTTGTCGGGATGATTTCCACGGGCCTTGGCAGCGTGTCGCAGAACGCCACCAGGCTTGCAAATTGCTTACGGTTCAAGTCGGGTGGCACGTCGTGTTTGCTCGTTTGCGTTAGTGGGTCGGCTTGTGCGCAGGTCGGTGTACCGAGGCCCAATTCGTTCGCACACGCGGCGGCGACGAACTCTTCGAGCGTCGCGAAATTGGCCTTCCAGCCGAACCGTCCGACGCGGCCATCGGCGAGCAAACTCACCCGGCCCGCAGGTATCGTGTCAAAATTCATCTTCATTTCGCTGATATTCGCACTCAACGCGCGACTGCGGTAGTTGTGCAAAATCGCTCGCGTGGAAATGCGGTCGATCCAGCCGATGCCGAACATTGCGTTCGTTTGCACGGAGAGCGTGCGGATCGGATCGATGTCGGGTTTCGGTGGCGCAATGTAACCGCAATGGCCCGGTGGGGGTGGCGGCGGCGGTGGAAACTTGACGACGGGGTAACGTGCTTTCAGCGTGGCCATCGACTCGTGTTCGCTAGAATTCACGCTGAAATCGTGCAGTACGCCGGTGATGTACTCGTTGCGGCCCGGTTGCGGTAGCACTTCAAAGTGCGTGGCATTGTGCCCGACTTCGCCACCGCCACCGACGCCGCCCTGGAAGTGACACGCCACGCAAGACTTCGCATTGAATACCGGCCCGAGGCCATCGCCATGCGCCAGCGGATCGTTGGCAGTCCATTCGTGCTCGAACAACTCGCGGCCGGCGGCCATCTCGGATGCACTCGCGCTTGGCCCCCAGATCACGGGAATGCCCGTCGAGAACAGGTACCAGTAGATGGTAAAGCCCGCGATGCCCAACAATCCGAAGCCGAACAATCGGCGCTGACCAGCAAGGGACATGCGACGCATGACTAGTTGCTCCGCGAGTGACGTGTTACCGACAAACAGATTAAACCGGACGGCGAGCCGTTGCAAGAAGAATTCCGATTTCTAACGGTGCTGACTGTCCCAATTGGGTTTGAACGATTCTTCCTTGTTACGGTCCTGGTTGTAGGCGCTCGCGAGGAGTTGGAACGCGAGGCAGCGGTAGCGAAAGGCGGCGAGGGGTTCGGATTTGCCGAGGTTCAGTGCGGCTTCGTCGCTGAGCTTTTGGTACTTGTTCCAGTCGATCGAGTTCGGGCGCTTATCGAGTTCGACCTTGATCTCGGCTTCCTTGGCGGCGAAGCGATCGAATAGCGGTTGGCCGATGTCGAATGGGTAGCCTTTGTAGACGTGCAATTCGCCGTTGTGGTTCGAAGTGGCATCGTTGGCGGAATGGTTGCCGCGTTTCAGGTGCAGAATCAGCCCGACGATTCCCGCGAGAATCAGCACGGCGGCGGCAAAGAACATGGGGACGACACCCGGCAGTTCCTGGCTCTTCAAGATTAGCACCGACACGGCACAGAGCGAACCGAGCAGCAAAAACGTATACGACCACGGCACGATCCGGTCCCACGCTCGCAATGCTTTGCGGAAGAAATTCGGTGCCTTCCCGATCAGGATATTCGCGTTACTGGCGGACCGTTCACCGGGCGGAACTTGCACGATGAGGCACGTGATATTGTCGCGGCCACCGCGGACATTCGCGAGCGCGATCAGGAATTTCGACGCCTCTTCGGGCGGCATCGTCGAGACAACGGCACCCATTTCGTCGGCGGTCACTTCATTGCTTAAACCATCGCTACATAGCAAAAACGAGTCGCCGGGAACGAGCGGATGCGGGCCTTCGATATCGACTTCGACTTCCTCATCAGGCCCCAACGATCGCACGATGACGTTCTTTTTAAAGTCGCCGAGTTGATCGGGATCGATGCCCTGCCGGCGAGCGATTTCCCACACCCACGAGTGATCGAACGTCAGTTGTTCGACTTTGCCACTACGAATCCGATACGCGCGACTATCACCAACGTGGCCGATCCACGCGCCTTCGGGACGCAGGAACAGTGCCGTGGTTGTGGTGCCGAGACCTTTGAATTCCGGGTTTTTGATACCGATATCGAAGATGTCCGCGTTAGCTTCGGTGAATGCACGGCGAATCGCGGCGACGACGCCTTCTTGGCCGACGTGTTTGGAGTACGTGAGCGGAATATCGCGGATCGCTTTGGCGCTCGCTTTTTCACCAACCGCGTGGCCACCCATCCCATCGGCGACGACGAAAATGTGCCCCTGCACGCGCCAGACGTTTTCGTCGGTGGCCGGTTGCACGGCACAGGCATCCTGGTTGTGACTTCGTTTCACGCCCACATCGGTGATGGCCGCATAACGAATCTTCTCAAACGACATCATTACGTCCTCAACCCTCCCGAATCTCTAATCAGATTCTACTGCTTCTACCGTAAGTCGATGGGCGATAACGAAAAATAACGGCACTCATCGCGATCATTCTCGAATCTCGCTTGACGGACTGGCGCACTCCGATTATTCCGCAATCACGTTACAGCCTAGCACGCAATGCGAAACGGTAGTGGGAGGCCGCCTCGAATGACAGGGAAAATCGTTCCGAACGCAATCGTCGTCGTCGTCGCGGCTTTATTCAGCGGCGGTTGCGTCGAACGTCGCTTCGTCATCGATACCAACGCACCCGGCTCGCAAGTGTACGTGAACAACGTCCCGGCCGGGCCAAGCCCCGGCGACGCACGTTGGGATTATTCGGGCGTGTATGAATTCCGTGCCGTAGCCCAAGGATTCGAGCCAAAAGTCGAACGCATCCGCATTCGGCCGAAGTGGTACGAATATCCTGGCATCGATTTCTTCTTCGAAGTGCTGTACCCGTTCCACATCGAAGATGTCCGTCGCATCCGGCTCGATCTCGACCCGGCCGTTCCCGTTCGCACCGATGAACTGCTCGATGCCGCAAACCGAATCCGCGAAGATGCGAACGCATTGCCGCCACCGCGCGAACCCGAGCCAGTCAACACCCGTAAGTCATCGCCCATTCGGTGATCCGTGGTTGTTGCGAATCTCGTCCACCCACAGCTCGAATTGTTTCGCTTTTTCTTGCCAGCCTTCGGAGTTTAGGCGAGTGCGGTCAGCTTGCTGATTTGCGGGAACGCCGGTAGTGATTCGTTCCAGAACGGTGGCGGTGAAACTCTCTTTCGTGGGGCAGACATCGCAACTTTCGGCCCACGGTCGCGTGGCGGGTAGGTCGCGAACGACGACCGGTTTTCCCGTGGCGAGATACTCTTTTAACTTCAACGGCTGCATCGCCCGCGTCACCGGGAGATCGGCGTACGGCATCACCAGCACGCTGGCGGCGGCCGCTACGGCGGGTAACTTGGTGAACGGCATCGCGGGTAGAATCTTAACGCGAGGCAACGCG
>JANXNT010000017.1 GCA_025353985.1 Limnoglobus sp. | reverse complement strand
CTGCGGCTGGCAGATCGCTCGATTGCCAAGAACCGGAGCGAACTGACGGCGATCCACGAAGACCTCGGCTACGAGCGTCTCGCCGATGAAGACCGCGTGTTCATCAATGCACGGTTGCGCGAATTCAAAGACTATGCCGATTACCGCGAACGCTTTCACATGCCGCGGCTCGGCCCGGCGGAAGTGCGTTCGAAATACGAACTCGATGTGCTCGACACGGAGTTGCGTACGCTGCTGATGCCGCCGCCCGATTATGCGGCCGCGTGGGGGGACACCGAAGCGGTGCGATTGTGGAACAAATGGAAGACCGATGCCGAGCTACTACGGCGCGCGGAGGCAACGCTGAACGAGTGGTATCGCGGGCTGGTACGGCGCGGCACGGTGCTGATGTTGGTGCCGGGCGTCGATCACCGCTGGCGGCTCGATGTGCTGGCATTACAGGCCGAAGCGGGCGCACCGCCGTTCCGCCCGACCGACGATTTGCCCGGCTCGGAGAAGCTGCCGAACCGGCGCGGGGCGGTGCTGAATTATGCCGCCGCATTCGAGTTCGATCGCGTCGATCAGGCGCGTTCCGATTGGGAATCGACCCGCGAACGGCTGCTGCATCTGCGCGATTTGTGCGCGGCACTCGGCATGACACCGGGGCCAGGCGTACCCGCCGCGATACTCGATTTACCCGAGCCGAATGTGGATAGTGGCGGCTCGCGCAGTCTCGCCGACGAGCGCATGAAACAGCTTGCGGACCTATATCAACGTCGCCCGGAAAATGCCTTCGAGTGGGAAGCCGCCCGCTTCCCCGATCCCGTTCGCGGCGAACTCCAGAAGCGATTGCGACGCAGCTACGACACCGGCGTACGGCACGTTCGCGGCTTAATTTCGAGTCGCCTCAACCGCGCCGATACCCGTGCCGCATGGCTGGAAATCGCAAGCTGGGCGGACGAACCGGAGATGCGATCGTGGGGGCGATTCCTCCAGCAACTCGCGAGATGGGACGGCGATTTGCCGCTCGACGACCCCATCGTGGAACTGATGGCTTTCCTCAAACGCGACCGCTTCGATGCCGATGCGAAACAGCTCGAACTGAGCATCCCCGACGACTTGCGAAACCAGCGTGCGGTGCCTGTGGGCAAGCTCGTTATCACCGTGGCCGCGAAGGAATACGCCTACCGAATCGA
>JANXNT010000008.1 GCA_025353985.1 Limnoglobus sp. | reverse complement strand
AAAGCGACCTAAAATCGACCGGACGCGACCTTTCTATGTCATTTGCGCGCACTTCTATGTCATTTTGAGACACTTTTGGGTACGTCCGTGCAAGACACGAATTCCGACTTACTTCATTTCCACGTAAACTTATTGACTTCGCGAAATCGTGTGGGTGATCGTAAAAAGGAAGTCACACTCCAGCCAAACGATTGCCTCACGATCAGAGCGAGAAGTTAGATAGCGACGCAAAATTGCTTAAGGAATTACACGAGATTAATTAGCAACATTCATAACACCCAGAGGTAAAAGTTGTAACCAATCTGATCGTTGCCCACATAAGGAGCGAGGGCCACATTTTGTGACCCACACCCGCGGTGACACATAGCGTGTCGCCACAAACCTGGTGGGAAATAGTCATGTCCGAGTTAAACACGCCGACAGAGATCAGCACCGTTCCGCACACTATTGAGCCGACCCCTGTCGAACCATCCATCGCAGAAACCCCGATGCAGTGGGGCATTTCTGCACCTAAAGGAGGGAAAACGGTAGTAAACCGTGCCCTGAAGGACGGTTCTACGGTTCCGTTGTTCCTGGGTCAGACACTCATCAACTCACTTCGTGATCTCGGGTACAACAGCACGACCTCAGCGATATGCGAGCACGTTGATAATTCGATCGAGGCAGGGGCGACCGAAGTGCGAGTCTACTATCGACAAACCGGCACGCAGCCGAACCAGCGGATCGACGCCATGGTTTACGATAACGGAAAAGGAATGGCTCCAAACCTACTCAAAGTCGCGATGGCATTCGGAGGATCGATTCGCTTCGACAACCGGTCCGGCATGGGGCGGTACGGCATGGGGATGAAGGCTGCAGCGCTGAACGTGGCACCGAGCGTGGATGTCTATTCCTGGCAGGAGCCTGGAGCATATTACTCGATGACCCTCGATGTAGCGGAAATCGGGCGGGATCGGAATAACATGATCGAGCTCCCGGACCCACTACTCTCCGACGCACTCCCATCGGAAATAGCGGAGATATTCACTCGGCAAATGATCTATCCTAAAAAAGCGGACGACCTAGATCTTCTCGCTCGCACCAACCATGAACTCGCTGAGGCTCTCGGTCGCTCCGGAACGATCGTCTATATGTCGAGCTGCGATCGAGTGTCGTTCAGTACCGCCCGAGGACTAGTTGACCACGCCATCAAGGAGATGGGTCGAATCTACCGTCGGTTCGTCGACAAGGGGCTACGGTTATACGTCAACAACCGGCTCGTCGAGGTCTTCGATCCGACCTATTGGATGCTGTCTGCCCGTCATACGAAGATCGAAGGCCTGACGGAAACCCGGTCCGCTCTGGTGGACAGTTGGACGGTCCAGGTGCCAATCACGGAAGCGCCACGGGGTTCGCAGATTCCCTACACGACAGAGGTGCGAGTGCGGATGTTTCAACTTCCCGTCCAGGCCTGGGTCG
>JANXNT010001160.1 GCA_025353985.1 Limnoglobus sp. | reverse complement strand
CTATGCGACCTAAAATCGACCGTGCGCGCCTTTTCTGTGTCATTTGCGCGCACTTCTGTGTCATTTCGGCGCACTTTTGGATACGTCCGTGCACGACGCGAATTCTGACTTACGTCAAATCGTCTAAAACTTATTGACTTCGGGATTTCGTGTGGGAGTGCAGTTAACACTTGCAACAATCGGCTCTCATGCCATTTTCATAGTCGCGTGATTACACTCTGAGTATCATCTCCAATCATTCCGCTAATCCCTGCGCGCCATGAAATTACCCTTTTTCAGCTTCGTCACTGTCCTGTTGGCCATGAATAGCAGTTTCGCGGCGGAGACGGCACCCGCCCCCCGCATCGGCTTCGATCTCACCGGTTACCGTCCGGTGGCCGATGCAATCAAGGCCGATCCAAAGTCGCTGAAAATGAATGCAGCACCGGCGATTCCGGGTTTTCTCGGCATCGAGATCGGCAGCGATGCGACGGGACGTGCGCGAATTGACGATGTCCAGATTGAATCTCCCGCCGAAAAAGCGGGGCTGAAAACCGGCGATACGATCTTGGCGATTGGCGACGATGCAACTCTCACCGTGACGGCGGTTCGCGAGAAACTGCGGACGCGGTTCGCGGGGGAAGAACTCGCGATTCGCGTGCAGCGCGGCAAGGAAACGCTTGAGATTCGCAGCAAGTGGAAGGCCGCGAGTTTGCCGTACAAGTTGTCGGCAGATCGGGCCGTTCTCGGCATTCAACTGACGCCGCCGAAGGCGGGGAGTGGCGTAGAAATTACCGGCGTGACGACGGGCGGCGGGGCCGACAAAGCGGGCGTGAAGATCGGCGATGTGATTACCAAAGTCGATGCGACTGCAATCGAAGGTGACAATGCATTTCGCGAACTGTTTACCGAAAAGAAAGCCGGGGAGATCGTCACGCTGTCGGTGAAACGCGGCAAGGACACACTCGAAATTCGTGCGACGCTCGCCAACGAGGAGCGTGCCAATCGCGCTGCGGGTTGGGATGATCGCATTCCGCGAATCTGGACGAAACCCGCGTTCCGTTTGGCGATCATCGGCGTCGAATATCCCGACGTGAAGCACAACCCGAAAATCGGCGAAACCGACTGGGATGCGGCGATGTTCAGCACCGGCGGTTACGCGGACAAGAACGCGACGGGCCAACGCACCTTCGGCAGCATGAACGATTATTACCGCGAAATTTCCTACGGGAAGTTCAACATCTCCGGCAAGTTCGCGGGCTGGGTGGAAGTGTCGAAAAAGCGACTCGAATACTCCACGGGGAACGGCACGAGTACTCGCGAAAAAAATAGTTTGCTAACAGAAGCGATGGACAAACTGCTTGCAGCGAAGGGGAAAGACGCACTGAAAGACTACGACGGCGTGTTCTTTCTATATGCCGGGGACCGCGTGCAAACGACGCGGGGCAGCCTGTACTGGCCGCACCGTGCGAGCGTTCGCCACGATGGCAAATCGTGGCCGTACTTCATCGTTTCGGAGATGGTCCCGCAACGCGGCGTCAGCAATATGACCGACATCAGCGTGTTCTGCCACGAGTTCGGCCACATGATCGGCCTGCCGGACTTGTACGCGAAACCCGAAGTGCCCGGCATGGAAGGCGTCGGTGCGTGGTGTGCGATGTCGCAACAAAATCCCGCCGGGCGACCGCAGCATTTCTCGGCATGGTGCAAGGAGCAACTCGGCTGGATTCAACCGACGCTAATCGACCCGCGGATCAAGCAAAAGATCATCCTGCGACCGATCGAAGACGCTCCGACCGATTGTTTGAAGATCGTCGTTCGGCCCGATGCGAGCGAATACTTCCTTTTGGAAAATCGCAAGAAGAAGGGCTTCGACACGAACCTGCCCGCCGAGGGGTTGCTGATCTGGCGCGTGATGCCAGGGCGAGGCAGCCAGCCAGTGTATTTGGAAGAATCGCACGGAATCGCCGGCCCCGAAGGCCCCCGCGCGTTCCCCGGTGCGGTGCCATTCCCCAGCCCCGCAAACAACGCCTTCACGCCACAAACGATTCCGTCGAGCACATCGCAAATCGGCGGCGGCCTCGACGTCCACATCACGAACATCCGTCGATTGTCCGATGGCCGGATCGTGTTGCATATCGGGTATCAGTATCAGTAGCAGTCAGCGGTCAGCGGTCAGCGGTCAGCGGTCAGCGGTCAGCGGTCAGCGGTCAGCGGTCAGCGGTCAGCAGTCAGCGGTCAGCAGTCAGCGGTTTAATTGTGGTTTCGGTTTTTATCCCAACGGGATTTCAGCGATTAGCCTTGGGTCGCGGCTTCCGCGCACCCAAGGAATTAGGAGCGAGTGCGCGTTTTGAAGTTGCGCAATCATCGGGTTCGGAGACGGCGCAATCTCATTTGCTTGATTTACCAGCACCCAGGGGGCACCCCCAAGTGATGTTAAGTTGCGGTTGACGGTGTTTTCGGGTCATTGTGGTTTCGGTTTTTTATCCCAACGGGATTTCAGCGATTAGCCCTGGGGTCGCGGCTTTCGCGCAGCCCGGGAATTAGGATCGCGTGCGCGTTTTGAAGTTGCGCAATCATCGGGTTCGTAGACGGCGCAATCTCATTTGCTTCGTTCACAAGCACCCAGGGATACGACGAAGCGTCTAACCCTGGGCTAAAAGATCGAACCCCGTTGGGGTAAATGGATAGCCAGTTCTTACCCCAACGGGGTTAAATCCCATAGCCCAGGGTTAGACGTCTTACGTCGTACCCCTGGGCGTACCTACAAAAATAGCGCAACTTCAAAACGTGCGATTTACCCCGATTCGGCGATCGTCTGAATATGGGTGAAGTCCACGCGCTCCGCTCCGCAAAGCCTCCGCGTCGCGGCTAATTTCCGGCTCTGCAAACGAAAATGCCCGGCCCGCGAGTGCTTCTTCACGTGGGCCGGGTTTGGGAATTGGTTCCGACTTGGCAAATCTCAAATTGCATCTCTCGTGCCAAATCGCGGCATTGCGTTTGCTCATCTGGGAAATAACTCTTAGGGAAACACTATGGCCATCACGACCCGTCCGGCTTGGCAAAACGCGATCATTACCCTGTCTGCCGTGGTCACGACGGCGGTAATTCTCTGCCTTCTCTACATTGGCCGGGTGGTGGTGATCCCGATCGCAATGGCGATCTTTTTCGCGTACGTCCTCGCACCCGTCGTGGCGTTCTTGCAGCGTCGGAGATTAGGCCGTACGCCGGCGGTGGTCGTCACCGTGGCGGCAGCCGTCGGCCTGTTTCTGGGAACTTCCTTTCTCATTACGCATCAGCTCGCCAGCCTGACAAAAACGGTGGCCGCGAACGGCGAGACGATTAAAGCGAAAGTCGCATCGCTACGATCTTCGATTTTGGGCACTGCCGATTCGCCACTGACGAACTTGATGGACGACCTTGAGAAGATGATGTATCCCCCGAAAGCCGAACCCGGCCCAACGGTAGTATTCGAACCAAGGCAGTCGGCGTGGACGCCGAGCATGAACGCGATTCTCGGCCCGGCCACCGAGGCATTTGGGCAAGCGGCATTCTCGTTCATCCTCGTCGTGTTCATTTTGCTTTCGAAGACCGACCTCGGCGACCGATTGTTACGGTTGCTCGGCGAACACCAAATGACGACGACGACCCGTGCGATGAACGACGCCAGCGAGCGCGTCAGTAGTTATCTCTTTCATCAGTTCGTTATCAATTCGACGTTCGGCTCGGTTGTGGCCATCCTGCTCTATGCGATCGGGTTGCAATACTCGCTGCTCTGGGGGTTCCTCATTACGCTGATGCGCTATGTGCCTTACATTGGCACGTGGCTCGGCGTAATCCCGCCTGCGATTTTCGCCTTCGCCACAAGCCCCGATTTTGGTATGTCGTTCGGCACGATCGGCATTATTATCGGTTTGGAAATGCTCGTCAACAACTTCGTCGAGCCGCGCATCTACGGGAAAAGCCTCGGCGTCAGCGAAGTCGCGCAACTTGTTTCGGCGGCGATTTGGTCGTTCCTCTGGGGGCCGATTGGCTTGATCCTGTCCAGCCCGATCACCACATGCTTACTCGTGCTCGGACGCCACGCGCCGCCATTCCGCTTCCTCGAAGTGCTTCTTGGCAATACGCCTGCGCTTTCGCCATCGCAGTCGTTATTTCAACGATTGGCCACGAAAGACCAGGACGAAGCGATGCAGACGATGAAACTCGCACTCGCGGATCGCGACCCGGAAACCGTCTTCGACGAAGTCTTCCTTCCTGCACTCACGCAACTCAAAACCTCGCGGGTCATGGGCCAAACCGATGCCGAGGAAGACGGACGCATTACCGCCGTCGCGCGGGAAGTGCTCGATGAAGTGCTCGACGAAATTCGCGAGAAGCCGACCGGCGAAGAAGAGTTCGTCGAGCGGATCCGCGTCGTAGCCTGCCCCGCACAAGACGAATTCGATCAGTTATCGCTCTTAATCATGACATCGTGTTTGAAACCGACGTACTGGGATGTTCGCATTCATTCGGTCACGAAGCTCGCATCCGAAATGCTCTCGGACATCGCCGAATTCGACCCGCAAGTGATCCTCATCGGTTCGCTACCGCCGGGCGGAGTGGCCCACGCGCGGTACCTCGTAAAGCGATTGCGTCAGAGGTTCCCCGACGCGCAGATCGTGATGGGCCGCTGGAACGATTCGAATTTGAATGCCGACGAATGGAAAGCCGCCGGTTGCGACGCCGTGACAGCATCGCTGCGCGAGGCGCTCAAGCACCTGAATTCGTGGAAGCCTGTGCTACAAGCCGAAGAAGCGGTGAAGGCGTAGGCGGAATCCGGACGCCCAAGGGGTACGACGAAGACGTCTAACCCTGGGCTAAAGGATTTAAGTAGCCCTCTCGCTCCGCGAGAGGATAGCAACAATCTGGCACTATGCAATGCGATGTGATTTTTCCGACGTCGCTATCCTCTCGCGGAGCGAGAGGGCTACGTCAGAAGTCTCACGACTTCCGCTACAAACAGAAGGAAAACAAGCCAATCCGAAAATCGTTCACGGCGTTGCCCGTTGGGGTAAAGACTCTCAATGCATTTACCCCCAACGGGGTTCTATCTCATAGCCCAGGGTTAGACGCCGCGTCGTACCCCTGGGCTATCCCTCGTTAGTATCTCCACAAAATCGCCATCGAGTCCGAACTCCTACGGTTCGGCTAGTTTCCCTTCTATAATCACAGTACCCTGCGATTAGAAGTGGAACGGGTCATGGAGTGCCGACCGATGTCGAATGAATCGCCGTTTTTGAAGCTGACTGAAGAGCGTGTCTTGATCCTCGATGGTGGCATGGGTACGAGCCTGCATAAATATAAGCCGACCGATAAAGATTGGGGCTACTCGCCGAACGGCAAATCGCTGATGAACCTTTCGGATGCGCTCATCTACACGCACCCGGAGTGGATCCGCGAGATTCATGCGGAGTTCTTTGCCGCCGGTTGCGATGCCGTCGAGACGAACACCTTCAACGCGAACGCGATCGGCCTCGGCGAGTTCGACCTGAACCCGCAACTCGACGAAATCAATCGACTAAACATTCGCCTTGCGAAAGAAGTGGCCGCCAAGTTCACCACGAAGGAACGCCCGCGGTTCGTCGTTGGAAGTATCGGGCCGGGCACGAAGATGCCTTCGCTGACCGACCCCGCGATTTACGTCGACTTCGACACGATGGCGGATGCTTACCGTCCGCAAATTCGCGCGATGATCGACGAGCGTGTCGATGCCATCCTCATCGAGACGTGCTTCGACATTCTGCAAGCGAAGATCGTGGCGATCACCGCGATCGAAGAGATGAAGAAAGCGGGCGTCAAGATCCCGCTGATGGTGCAACTCACGATCATCGACGCCCGCCAAAAGATGCTTCCCGGCACCGACATTGCCACGGCACTCGTCGCGCTCGAACCGCTCGACGAGATCGATGTGATCGGCATGAATTGCGGAGTCGGCCCGGACCTGATGCTCGACAGCATCAAGGGGTTGAGCCGCCATTGCAAGAAGAAGCTGAGCGTGTTGCCGAACGCGGGCCTGCCCGAAAACCGCAACGGCGAAACGTACTTCCCGCTCGACCCGGATGGCCTGGCGACGTGGCTCGAACGCTTCGTCGTCG
The DNA here is from genome assembly GCA_025353985.1 of Limnoglobus sp. Taxonomy (GTDB): domain Bacteria; phylum Planctomycetota; class Planctomycetia; order Gemmatales; family Gemmataceae; genus Limnoglobus. The sequence goes on along the minus strand of JANXNT010001160.1, from coordinate 1,766 downwards.
ATTTCGGCGTCAACATTATCGGCGGCTGTTGCGGCACGACGAGCCAGCACCTCGCCGCCGTGGCGAAGCGACTTTACGGCAAGAAACCGGCCACGCGTAATCCCGTTTACCTGCCGATGGTTGCGAGTTTACAAGCCTCGCAGGAACTCATCGTCGATCAACGCCCGTTGCTCGTCGGCGAGCGTACGAACACCAACGGCTCGAAGAAGTTCAAGCAACTTCTGGAGAAGGAAGACTGGAACGGCCTCACCGCGATGGCACAGGAACAAGAGCGCGAAGGCGTTCACTTGCTCGATGTCTGCGTCGACTACGTCGGCCGCGATGGCGTGCGCGATATGAAGGAAGTCATCAAGCGCTACAACGCTGTGCTGACGAAGCCGATGATGCTCGACAGCACCGAAAATCTCGTCATCGAAGCCGCGCTGAAGTTGTGTTCGGGCAAGACGATCATCAACAGCATCAACCTCGAAGACGGCCGCAAAACGCTCGACCCGAAGACGAAGCTCGCGAAGAAATACGGGGCCGGGTTGGTCGCGCTGACGATCGACGAAAAGGGGCAGGCCGACACCGCCGAGTGGAAGTTTGAAGTCGCGCAGCGCATCTACGACATCGTCGTTCACGAGTACAAGATTCCGCCATCGGACCTGATGTTCGACCCGCTCGTGTTTCCCGTAAGCACGGGGCAAGAGCAAACCCGCAAGAGTGCCATCGCGACATTCGAGGCGATCCGACTCATCAAGCAACGCCTGCCGGGCTGCCTCACGCACGTCGGCCTCAGTAACTGCTCGTTCGGCCTCGCGCCGTATACGCGGCAGGTGCTGAACTCGGTCTACTTGCACTACGCGATGGAGTACGGCCTCGACTCCGCGATTCTGCACGCCGCGAAGATTATGCCGCTGAACAACATCGACGCCGAGGGCAAGGAACTCGCACGCCGGTTGTTCTTCGACGAGCGCGTCTTCAACGCCGCCGGAGAATGTATCGAAGACCCGTTGCAGATGATTATCGAGCATTATGCCGATAAAAAAGGCGAAAAGCGTGCCGTACGGCCACTCGGCGACACGATCGAAGAGCGCCTCGAACAGGCGATCATCCAGGGTCGCCGCGAAACGCTCATCGCCGATCTCGACGATGCGCGGACTCGCTACACGCCGTTGCAGATCATCAACGATGTCCTGCTCGGCGGCATGAAAGTCGTCGGCGAACTGTTCGGTAGCGGGCAGATGCAACTGCCGTTCGTGCTGCAATCGGCGGAGGTCATGAAAGCCTCCGTGGCGTACCTCGAGCAGTTCATGGAGAAGGCCGAGGGCCAAGAAAAGGGCAAGATCGTGCTCGCCACGGTGAAGGGCGACGTTCACGATATCGGCAAAAACCTCGTCGATATTATCCTCACGAACAACGGCTACAAGGTCTACAACCTCGGCATCAAGCAGCCCGTCGATGCGATGATTTCCGAGTTCGTGAAGACCGGCGCAGACGCGATCGGCATGAGCGGCTTGCTGGTGAAATCGACCGTCATCATGAAGGAAGATCTGATCACGCTGAACGATCGCGGCCTGAACCCACCCGTGATCCTCGGCGGGGCCGCGCTGAACCGCCGCTACGTCGAAGAAGACCTGACGCGCGTCTATCACGGCAACGTCTATTACGGCGAAGACGCCTTCGCGGGCTTGCGCATCATGGACGAACTCGTCGCACGCAAGAAGATCGCCAGCGTCGGTAGCGCGGCACTTCAAGGCGCAATCAAGGGAGCCGAAAAGAACCAG
>JANXNT010001382.1 GCA_025353985.1 Limnoglobus sp. | reverse complement strand
TAGCAGGAGTAGGTAGAACGACGCGAAAAATAGTCGTTTGCGCGATTTTAGCGGCATTGTCTTGTCTACCATACGGTAGCCTCGTGAATCGGCGAGGGGTTCGCAGCCGACACGGAAGTCCGATCGTACTCCGTGACAGTCGGCGGAAAAGCATCGGGCAGCTACGTCATTCATTTCGAAGCGACAGCGGAAGGTAAGGAAATCATCACGTCGAAGGTCGATGTGAAAGGCCGCGTTTTGCTCATCCCGTTCCACTACTCTCATCAATCGCGAGAAGTGTGGGACAAAGGCACACTCGTTAGCGTCGATGCGAAGACGAACGACGACGGCAAGCAGAACGCGTTCCATGCGGTCGTCGCAAAAGAGTCATGGACGCTCACCGTGAATAATCGCGAACGAGCCGAGAAAGGTTCGTTCTTGCTGTCCGATGGATTTCGGATGCCGACGCTCGTCGGAAAAGAACAATCCGTAGTCGTATGCGATACGGAAGATGGCACGTTGACCGAGGCCAAACTGTCGAGCCTCGGCGATTGCAATATCCGCGTGAAAGACCAACAAATTGCGGGGCAGAGCTTCAAACTGAAGGGGAAAGACCTCGACAGCGAGTGGTGGTTCGATGCCAGCGGTCGGCCGATTCGACAAGCGATGATGTGGGACGGTCATAAAATCGTCGTCGAAATGATCGAGATCAAGAAGTGATTTCTTGGCGACTCGCATTTGGCATTCTCCTCATTTGCTCAGTCGGTTCGCGCACTTATGCACAACCGAGCGATGCCGAACCGAGTCGTCGCGCCGCACAAGCCGGTGCGTACCCTGCGGCATTCGATCTGTTGGCGCGTAGTGATGGTCGCGACGGCTTCGATTCGAGCCATTACCCGAACCAGTCCGTGCGGAGTCAACCGGCCCATTTGGGCTACGCGAACTATCTGCTGAAGGCACCGATACCGATATGGTCCGACGATAAACAAGGCTTTGTTGCCGATGTGCTTTTGCAAAATCTGGCGGTGCGAACGAATGCGATTCTGCCCGATGACGGCGTGCGTTTTCCGAACCATTTCACCGAAGTCCAGTTGGGCGGAACGTACTACAAGCTACTCGCGAACGGCTGGAGTGTTGCCGCCAGTTTGAGCGCGGGAAGCGCTAGCGATCGGCCATTCCAAAGTACGAGGGAAATGGTCTATTATTCGAGTGGATTTCTACGCGTTCCCACTGGCGAACGCAACGCGTGGTTGTTCACGATCTTCCTCGAAACGAATAGCCAAGCGGGCGGCAACATTCCCATTCCGGGCGTCGGCTACGAGTTCAACCCGAGCGATACCGTCTCCGGCGTGCTGG
>JANXNT010001356.1 GCA_025353985.1 Limnoglobus sp. | reverse complement strand
TTGTTCGGGTATTTCTCCGCAAGGCTCAACACGTGCCTTCGGGCGTCGTTGTAACGATTCGCATCGGCAGCATCGGCGGCCTTCTTCAATCCCTCGGCAATTTCGTTCAGTTCGATCGCCGCCTTCAGTTGATCGAGCTTTTCGCGCACCTTGACTGCGTTTGTACCCGTATCAGCGGTGGGTCGCGGCGATTTGCCTTCGAGAATGCCGATCTTCGCTTCGAGCTTTGCGTCCAGCTCCGTGCGTTTCGCCTGCCCCAGACTGACGGCCAACGCCAGCCCGACCTGCGCTTCCTTCAGCCGTTGAATCGCTTTGACTGTGGAAACGATCTTGAGTTTATCGGCACCGGCGATCTCTTCAGCGATTTCGTTCTCGGCCTTTTGCTCCGCGATGGTTTGCGTCGCCTTCGCACGCTCGATGGGGTCGACAGGGGCTTGCGCGAAGCCATTCACGGTCAGTCCCGCTGCCAGTGTCGCCGCGCTGAGCCACGAACGAAGGTAAGGAATAGTGCCGTGCGGATTCATAACTCGCCCCTTTGGATGCATTATCAGTTAGTCATCGTCCGTCGTGTGACGCAGTTTCAACGAATCGCGAGCCATTTCGTTGGTAAATGCAATTCGCGCAACGCTCGCCGTGCAATCGGCATAAGCGTTCGTTTTACTCTCGCTTCGGCAGCATCTGTGATAGCGCTGCGGTCGCCCAGGATGTGGCGGCAACGGATAGAAACTGGTGCTTTTCGTACGGGTCGCCGTTGTCGAAATACGGTTGCACGGCCTTCACGCGAGTCTCTACACGCCACGAACCATCGGCGTGTTGCGTGCGAACGAGATAGTCGGCGGCGCGAGTCGCAATCGCGTCGTCGCGTGGCGTTCCAGTCTGGCGTAGCACGTACAACGCTTGCCCCGTCGCGTACGCATCGCTGGCCATGCTCTTCGTTTGCGACCAACCGCCGTCCTTCTGTTGGGCCGCAATCAGCGTCGTGCGCAGTTCCTTAATCTCCGCCACATTTCCCGATAATCG
>JANXNT010001150.1 GCA_025353985.1 Limnoglobus sp. | reverse complement strand
CAAGAGCGGCTCGATTCGATTCCCGATAAAGCCGATCCGGATGAAAATTGGGAATTGGAGTATCAACGCAGACTCTCCGCAAAAGCGATGGATCGCGTGAAAACCGAATTCCACACAGCCACGTGGGAAGCCTTCTGGAAGACCGCCGTCGAAGGCCAACCGGCGCTCGAGGTCGGCAATGAACTGAAAATGTCGACGGGTGCGGTGTACGTCGCGAAAAGTCGCGTCATCGCCCGACTTCGCGACGAAGTGAAGCTCATCGAATCGGAAACGGAATCGTGGTAAGCCTCTACAAACACACAACGAATCGCGGCGAACAGAGAGAATTCCATGCCGACAGTTACGGCGACGCACACGAGCCACGAATGCCCCACGAACGCCGACCTGCACATGCTCGTTCGCGAACAATTGCCCGCGCACCAAAACGAGGAAGTCACCGAGCATGTCGGGGCTTGTTCAGGTTGTCAGTCGCGTCTCGAAATTGTTGCGACCGATGGCGATGTCAAATTTTCCGGGTCGTTTCGCAACATCCAGACCGCCGAGCCACCGAAAGAATCGGCGTACTGGAAAGCGATCAGTCGCGTGGAAAATCCGTTAGACATTACGGTTGGCTACGAACAAAACGGCACGAAGCCGCGAAGCGGGGAACTCAAGCTCGACTTCCTTCAGCCGACGAATACGCCGGATCGGATCGGCCGGATCGGCGCGTTCGAAGTCGTTCGCGTCGTCGGCCGGGGCGGCATGGGTGTCGTGTTGCACGCGATCGATGCGTCGCTTCAGCGCGATGTGGCCGTGAAGGTACTCGACCCGTTGCTAGCAAACGATGAACTCGCCCGCCAGCGTTTCTGCCGCGAAGCCCGCGCTGCGGCCGCCGTTACGCACGATAATATCGTCGCCGTGTATCAAGTGAACGAGGACGATCGTTCCGGTTTGCCATACATGGTGATGCAACTCGTCAACGGCGAAACGCTCGAGGAACGACTGGTTCGTGTCAAGAAGTTGAGCGTGAACGAAGCCGTCAATTTCGGAATGCAGGCCGCCGCCGGGTTGGCGAGCGCACATGCCGCGAAACTGATTCACCGGGACATTAAGCCCGCGAACATCATGATCGAATCCGGCACGGACAAAGTCGTGCTCACGGACTTCGGCCTCGCTCGCGCGGCAGAAGACATGAAGTTGACGCGCACCGGTTTCGTGGCCGGCACGCCGTTGTACATGGCCCCTGAACAGGCACGCGGCGACGATGTCGATCATCGCTCGGACTTGTTCAGCCTCGGTTCAGTGATGTACGAATCGCTTGCCGGCCAGCCGCCGTTCGCGGGCAAAACGCCGCTCGCCGTGCTGCGTCGCTTGTCCGACGAAGCGCACGTCCCGTTGCACACTTTGAACCCCGAAGTTCCCGCGTGGCTCGAAGATGTCATCGATCGGCTGCTCGCGAAAAACCCGGATAAACGCATTCAGTCTGCCGCCGAGTTGTCGGAAATCTTGTCCGCGCAGTACGTGTGTTTGCAACCGGCGGAACATGCGGCGAAGTCCGATGTCTGCATGTTATCGCTGACGGCGGCGAAGTTCCGCGCGAAGCGTCGCTCGCATCGCGTGCGACTCGCGGGCCTGCTGGCCGTGCCATTTTTGCTCGGCACGGTCGCCGGTGCCGCTGGGTTTTACGCATTCGGCCCCACCCGCGAAGTGACCGTGGAAGTCGCAGGGCCACCCGTTGCAGCGGTCGCCAACGCCGTTGCAG
>JANXNT010001284.1 GCA_025353985.1 Limnoglobus sp. | reverse complement strand
GCCGGCACCAAGCCGACTACGAACGCAAGGACGAATGCGCGAAACCGAAGTTTCATCATGAGAGCGAGCCACCGCGTGAGAATATAGTGTGGACGATGGCAGTTTACCGGGTGACGACACATCCGCCCACCTGCGACGGGCACTAGTAGAATTAACAAAAGCCCAGCGGAAATCCGCTGGGCTTCGCGTTGTGACACACGTGTGTCAGCTATATTAGCCTGGTGGCAGGATCACCGAATCGAGGACGTGAATCACGCCGTTCGTGCAGGCGATGTCGGTCTTGACGACGTTCGCGGTGCCGTTGAGCTTGACGCCGCCTTTGGTGCTGATCTTGACTTCGGCACCGTTGACGGTCTTGGCGGACTTGCCGTCCATCGTTATGACGTCGGCGGCCATCACCTTGCCGGAAACGACGTGGTACGTGAGGATCGCGGTCAACTTCGGAATGTCGTTGAGCAGGGCTTCGACCGTTCCCGCTGGGAGCTTGGCGAAGGCTTCGTCCGTCGGTGCGAACACGGTGAACGGGCCTGCACCCTTGAGCGTGGGGACCAGCCCGGCGGCGGTCACGGCGGCGGCCAGCGTCTTGAACGAGCCGGCGGCTACGGCGGTGTCTACGATGTCTTGCATTTTCAAATACTCTGTGTGGAAAGTTCGAAACTCGGGTCTGGCGTCCTTCAGCCGGCCGGTCGAAGGACTACGATCATCGCGATGACACAAAACAGTCATAGGCAGGCTCTGCGAACCGAAGTTTGAAATTTTTGAAGAATTTGCCAAAGGGGAAGTGCGTGTGTGCACCCGTTGCGTGCATCAGTCGTTCGCCCGAATCGTGGCTCCCGCGATCGTGAACAGGTAGTCTTCGGGGTCAATGCGGTTGAGCGTCAATTTGCCGACGATCTTGATGCTGGCCGTGCCAATCTGCGCCGATTTTCCGGCGGCGAGTTGCACGCGAACTATGCCCGCTGGCTCGGGCAGTTCGCAGAACCAGCAGCCAACGGGGAACTCCGTGAACAGGAATTCCGTGACATCGCCTTCGCCACTCCGGTTTCGCACGAAACCAACGATGGACACCGTCTGCCCGTTGAGTTCCTGCACGAATCTCAGGTATTTCGGCGGAAACTTCTTGCCGATCTGCGTT
>JANXNT010001147.1 GCA_025353985.1 Limnoglobus sp. | reverse complement strand
TCTTTGGCTTGCTTCGCAATACTCTCTGCAATCTCTGCACGCTTTCGTGCAGCGTCGGCCTCATCCCGCGATTGCACCGCGAGCTTTTTCTGGCCTTCGGCGTCATCGCGTGATTGTTCGGCTTCGCCTTTCAGCCCCTCGGCGATGCCCTTCTCCTCGACCGCTTCGCGCCACAACTTCGTTGTGGTTATCCCGAATGCGCCGAGCATCAGCACCAGCAGTGCCAGCGTCCATGCGGCGGCGACGGTGGGCTTGCGGCGGACCCAGAGCATTGCGCGTTCGACGGCTTTCGCTCGTTTCGCGGCGATGGGCTTGCCTTCGTGCCAGGCTTGCAGGTCGCTGGCGAGTTCGTTGGCACTCGTGTAGCGACGTTCGGGTTCTTTTTCGAGGCACTTCAGTGCAGATCGTTTCGAGGTCTTGCGGGATTGCTTTCGAGATCGTTCGCAGTGTCGGCGGGTTGTCATTTTGGATCGTGGCGAGGAGTTGCACATTACTATCAGCGGTGAACGGGCGCTTGCCAGTGAGCGATTCGTAGAGCATGACGCCGAGCGACCAGACATCGGCAGGCGGTCCGACGAACTTCATGGCGCGGGCCTGTTCGGGGGCCATATAGGCGGGCGTGCCGGCCGCATCTTGCGTCATCGTCAGATCGGACGTGCGTCGCTTCGCGAGGCCGAAGTCGGTGACCTTCGGCGAACCGGAATAGTCGAGCAACACGTTGCCCGGCTTCAAATCGCGGTGGACGATATTGAGGTTGTGCGCCGCCCCGACACCCGTGGCAATCTTCGCAATCTGTTCGGCCGCGACACGCGGTGCGAGGCCCGTTTTAAGCAGGTCGCCGAAGGTGCCACCGGTGAGGTATTCCATCGCGATGTACGGGCCGATGCTGCTCTCGCCGAAGTCGTAAACTTCGACGACATGCGGATGTTTCACCGCCGCAATCACTTGGCCCTCGGCAAGAAAGCGCGCCTTGTTCAGCGGGTCGTCGCCACGCATGAGTTTCAGCGCGATGATGCGATCGAGCTTCAGGTGCTTGGCTTCATAAACCACACCCATGCCGCCACGCCCGAGTTCGCTGAGGATCTCGTAACCCGCAATGGCGGGGAAACCTTGTGCGGTGGCGGCACTGACAGTCGGCCCGCCGACTTGCACTTGCGTCGGGTCGATCGGCGGGGGCGTGTTCATCGTGGCACTCCGGCAGACGGTTGCGATTGGGTATATGGATACGGAAATTGAGGCGACACGCGACACACACACGAAATTGTGAAGTCAAAAAATCGGAGGCGATGCGTCGTAAGTCAGAATTCGCGATGTGCGCGGAGTGTCGATTTTTGACCGGAAAATG
>JANXNT010001214.1 GCA_025353985.1 Limnoglobus sp. | reverse complement strand
CGTATCCGGCCAGGCCGATTCGCACGTCGCCGACGGCCCGAAGTGCGGCATCGGCGTCTTCGATAATTGCGTGAACTTGCCGTCGGCTTCGGCCGGTTGCGATCACGAAGAAGTCGAATATCGGCGTGAGTTCCGTGAGATCGAGAACGAGGATGTTTTCGCCCTTGTTCTCGGAGGCGACTTTCGCAGCAATGCATGCCCGCTGAAGCGCCGACGGGATTTCCCGTGGTGTTTTGGGTGGGGTCGTGCCGTTTACGACCGCGAGCGAGTTGGGCACAGCCAGAGTGACGCTGTTCAAATGATCTCCCTAGGGTTTCTTGGTACCCTCCGGGGATCTTCGCGTCGGCGTCCTATCAGTGATATGGTACGCTTGGCTCGTTGGATTACCCCGGCTGAAAGGATTACAATACGGATTCGACCCAGGTGGGACAACACATCTCACCCCTCATATAGTGAATCTTCGACGGCATTCGTGCAAAAATCAATAGCCAATCGGATTTTCTGCGAATGCCACAACACAGTACGACGAAAAATCGGTCACTTCTCGCCATTCGGTACTTCCAAATGGACAGAATCCAGTCGATCGGGTTCACGCCGCGTATATCTACGAAACCCATTCCCACCACGACCGAAGGTCAACCATGAAGCGTGTACTGATTGCACCGGCACCAATGAAGGAAATCGAACCCGTCTACGGCCCGCTACTGCGTTCCGCTGGGTTCGAGCTGGTTTTCCCGAAGAAGAACGCACAACTAACCGAAGACGAGTTGCTCGATCAACTCAGCGGGTGCGTGGCGTCGCTGGCCGGTTCGGAGCCGTATACGCCGAGGGTGATTGCGGCTTGCGCAGCCAAGGGGTTGAAAGTGATTAGCCGGGCGGGTGTCGGTTACGATGGCATTAATCTCGCGGCGGCGACTGAGCATGGCGTCGTGGCGACCATCGCGGTCGGTTCGAACCACAATGCGGTTGCGGAACATGCGTTTATGCTCATGCTCGCGCTGGTCAAAAACCTGATCCCGCAGCACAACCTCACCGTTGCGGGTAAGTGGCCCCGCAAAGCGAATCAGTCGCTACGCGGTAAAACGCTGGGAATTGCGGGTGTCGGTCGTATCGGCAAGCGGGTCGCGCAGATCGCGAAAGCGTTCGATCTCCGCCCGATTGGTTACGATCCGTACCCGGATCGTGCCTTCTTCGCGAAGGAAAATCTGCCGCTCGTTTCGCTCGAAGAATTGCTCCGGGAGTCGGACATTCTGACGCTGCACATGCCACTGACGCCGGAGAGCCGCAATTTCATCCGGACCGAAACGATTGCGAAAATGAAGCCGACAGCATACCTGCTCAATACTGCGCGGGGTGGCATCGTAGACGAACCCGCGTTGGCGGAGGCGTTGCAAACGAAGCGACTTGCAGGGGCAGCGATCGATGTCTTCGAAGAGGAACCGGTGTCGGCCACGAACCCATTGTTCGCGTGTGCCAATGCTGCATTCACAGCCCACACGGCGGGCGTCGACATGAAGAGCCGCGACGATATGGCCCTGTTTGCGGCACAGGCCATCGTGAAACTCCTAGGCGGCGAATGGCCCGAAGAGTGGGTGCTCAACGCCGAAGTTCGCACGAAATTCGCATAATAATGAATCCCGCTAACCGCCGAGGGGGCTGAGATCGCGGAGATGAGATATCACAACATCGCACCCCGCGCTCGCTGCCAAGTCACCACGCCGAAATCGGGCCGCGTACTCGAAGTTCACACGGCCAATCAACCCAGTGGATAGATGCATCGGTCTAGATTACAAGCAAACGACGATCTAGGAGTTTGCCGTCGAGAACTAACGAAGTTTTTGGAATGATGTTGGAACCTTACGAGACTTCCTCGACTGTACCGTCCGGTATGATGTCGATTTCCCGAATCTTTCCTGTTTTGTCGTTCTTGTCTTTGCCGCGGAGTTCGTAGTTTCCGTTTCCTTCTCGGAACGCCTCTTTGAACGTTACGCCGGGCAACTTGTCTTTGGCTACCTTCAAGATCTCGGGCGGTACGTCCTTCAAATCCATCGGCGTTTTTCCCGATATCTTTTCGCCGCACCCGGTCGGGCCGAAGGCCAAAAGACCGATGCACAGAGCTGTGAGAATGGATCGCATTATTAGTAGTCTCCCGTGGAAATCACTTCGCCCTTAGCGCGGGTCGAGAGTGCTTTGTAAGTGACGTAGCTCGTCGAGCGGCTGAGGTAGCCGACGTGTCCATCTGCGAACACGAAATTTCCGCCCCCCGTGTGCCGGGAAGTGTAGTGATTGATCTCTCGTGGGTTGGCTGGCCCGTCAAACGTCTCGCCCGTGTGGGCGAGCACAAAATTTGAGGCGTTCTCAATCTGCATCGGTAACGGCGAGCCTGGGGTGGCGGTCTGATTCGAACCAGTGACCGCCCCGACCCACGAGGACTCGGCGTGATAAAACGACCGCTCGCCCACCATGAGCGTGTTGCTGGTGCCGTCCGTAATGTCTGCGATCTTCACCGAGCTGTTTCGGAAGAATATGCCGTCCCCGTCTACCCCCGGTTCGCCAACTCCGAAATTGCCCACGTAGTTCGCTGGGGCGATGGTACAGGTGGTGCTCATCAATTGCCCACTGGCCGACCGAGGGCCGACCGGAAACGCCTGCTGAGGTGGCGTGTCGGAAGGGCAGAGGAACGATTTGACAATGAGGGTGCGGGCCGGAGCATTACCTATCGCTTCAATGGGCTGCTTGAAGTCGATCTGACGAAACAGGTTGTCCTGCTCCATCTGCGGTAGGATCTGAGCGGCCCAACCCCAGCCTGGGCCAGTATCGTTGCCAGTCGCGTCGAATGCCGAGACATAACCGGACGGAAACTTCAAATTGGCATCGTGGTAATTGTGCAGGGCGAGGCCGACCTGCTTCATATTGTTGACGCACTGCGTCCGAGATGCCGCCTCGCGGACCTTCTGCACCGCCGGTAGCAGTAAGCCAATAAGAATGGCGATGATGGCGATTACCACCAGCAATTCGATGAGAGTGAAACCGAGTCGTGTTTTCATATAAGTA
>JANXNT010001200.1 GCA_025353985.1 Limnoglobus sp. | reverse complement strand
GGGAAGTTCGCAACCACCAAGACGCGGTACGGCTCGGCAACTTCGCCGGCGGCGGCGTTATAATCTTCGATGCTTTTGTACTGGTTTCGCAGATACTTCTGAATCACATTTTCCATGTGCTCGGTGAGGTCCACGAGCCGTTGTTCGATCTGCGCTGGCTCTGTCCAGATGCGTGCGCCGACGAGATTTTCATCGTAATCGGCGAGGCTCATGAACGCGGCGAAGTTCTCGCCGAGGCCGACGGGATCGAGGATCGTGAACCGCACTTTGCCGGGTGGTAGCCCCGTGAGGAATCGCAACATCACCGCTTGCATCGAGTTCACGGCGGCGGCGCGGCCACGGTCGGCGGCCTTCCACAGCACCGCACATTTATCGGGGAACGGCAGGAACGCGGGCAGTTTCATGCGTACCGGATTCTCCGGCATCAATCGCTCGTCGCTCGGTTCCCCGTCCGCGATCGCGTACTGATCGACGCTCCATTTTCCGAAGCGAATACCGGGCGGAACGTGCGTGATCGGTGGCCGGTTCGGCAACGTCAGTTCGGCCCAACGCGGGAATGCGGCAAGGCCCGAATCGCGCACATCGCTGAGGTCGGTGCTGATCGCCGTGACACTCGAATGCCATTTGCGGGCCATCGCGTCCCACGCGACATTACGAGTGAAGGTTGCACTCCCCATTTTTTCTTCGTAGCGATTTTCGGCGTCTTGCAGTTGCGCATCGAAGCCGACTTCGAGGTGCCCCGCCGTCGTCTGGTAGCGATCCTCTGCCGCACGGGTTTCGAGATCGCGATCATTCGCAATCAGTTGCAGGCGGTCGGTATATTCCGTCTCGATGCGGTCGTAGTCGCTGTCGCGTTGCCGTTCGATGGACAAAATCAGCGGCAGAAAATGATCATCCGTTCGCTTCTTGTCGTTCGCGTGGCGTCGCTTGAGTTCGCTGCGTTGTTTGGCTAACATTGCTTGTGCGTACTCGTCGAGGGTCGCTGCCGCGCGGAACGCTTCGGCCTGATAGACACCGAGCGCATTCGCACGATCGCGCACCTGACGGCGTGCCAACGTCAATACGATCTGCCGCAACAGCAAGCCGCCGAGGATCGCGCCGGCGACGCCACCGATTACGCCGGTTTTCATCTCTTTGCCGATGCCCCAACCGATGCCGAAGCCGATGGCCCCGGCAAGGATCGTCAGCGTCATCGACGCACCGAGACCGAGGAGTTTCGGGAAAAAGCAGGTGCCAATGTTCGCACTCGAATCGTCGCAATCTTCGAGGCACTTCTGGAGTTTGCCCTCCGCGTCGGTCTGCGTGGGGCTGGGTAAACGGTCGGGCGGGAACTCGACATCGGCGCGTTCGAGGC
>JANXNT010001136.1 GCA_025353985.1 Limnoglobus sp. | reverse complement strand
AACGCAGTCTTGAGTGGAACGCTGACCGAACTATCGGGATCGGCCAAAACGAGCGACTGATAGGCATTGAGGAAGTCGATGCGTTTGCGGTGGAAAAAGTGCAAGAAGTGCCTGAGAAACCCGATGCAATCGACGATGGCGATCTCAGTGCTCCCCATTTTCGCGTACTGTTGCGATGCGTATTCCGCAACGGAACGATCGATTTCGTCTGTGGTCACGAACAGGTAATTGTCGATTTTCTCGTCCACGCGAGCAATCTTTTGAATCGCTCGCTCGATATCGTCGATGGTCACTCGCTTATGCTTCATCTCATAAACAGTCCGAACCTGCTCTTCGTTGGCAACGAGAATTCCGACATCTCCGAATGCGCCAGTCTGCTCGTCGGCAGCATTATGCGAATGCAATGGCCGGGGCTCGGAGCATTTCGACGTGGAGCCATGTTCGCTTCCCTTTACCCTCAACATACTACCAATCGATTCCGGACAAAGGGCAATCCGGAATCGACAGTTGGCACGGCGTGCGAAATTAATCGTCCTACTCCACCTTCAGTTTGTCGAGGTAGGTTTTGTATGCGGACTCTTCGGCGACGATTTGCGTTTCGAGTTCCTTTTGCTTCGCTTGTCGCTTCTCGATTTCGGTTTCCTGATCGTCGAACTTTTTCAGGTAGCGCTTGTACGCCTCGGAGTCTTTCGGCACGCGCTCGAGGTTTGCGCGGATGCGGGTTTGATCGTCCCCGATCGCTTTGAGTGCGGCGATTTCCTCGGCGAGCGATTTCTTCGCGGTCGCCGTCGAAGATCGCATTTCGAGCACTTTCGCAAGGGCTTGCTTGATCGCTGGACTGGTCTCGGCGGCGGCGACGTAGAACCGCAGTGCTTCTTCGCTGATCGAAGTCAGGTTCGTATTTGTGGAAGTTGGCGAATCTTCGAGCACTTCGAGCGTGACGGTTTCGTTCGATTTTGCGACGACCTCGAAGCGGTACATATCGCGGGACGTTTCCGATGGCTTCTCGGGTGCAAACAACTTCCAGCCGGCGCGGATCGCATGTTCGACGATGACGTTGCGTTCGCTCGGGCCGCGGTTGCGGATGAAATATCGCGTGGTAATGCGAGTCTTTTCGTTCACGATGAGAAGCCCGCCGACGATCTTTGCGAGTTCGATTACGGCATTCGCGCGTATCACTTTCGGCACGACTTCCGTGTTCAAATCGATCGCGTAACTGACGAGCCGCGTTTCACCGGGGGCGGTATCGGGCACGCGGGCATCGCCGGCGAAGGTGTCGTTGTCGTAAACGGTCATCGGCCCTTGCGCGAGGTTGCGCTTCGTTTTGTTGGTAAGGCGAAGCCCGAGCAACGGGTGTTTGATGCCATCGCGTTCGTTGAAAATGCTCACGCGCTTGCAGTCCAGGCTATCGGTAACGATCGGCAACAGGGCCGATTTCAGGCGTGGCAACGTGACAGGTTCTTCGATGGCGTACTCGAAATGATCGCCGAGCGACATCGCGGCCGCCGCACTCAGAACCTTCGAACCGGTACTTTGTGCCTTCGCATCCGGCTTGGCGACGCCGCCATTTACACGGGCCGCAAAGTCCTGATTCGACAGCCGTGGCCCGAGCAGTTCACGCGTCGAAGCGCGGTAGATACCGCCCTGGAAATTAAAATTGCCAGCATTACCGCCTTGGAAACCGTGTTGGCCACCGAGGTTAGTGCCTTGGAAGTTCGGGTTCGCGAAGTACATGCCGTTTCCGCCTAACCCGCCTTGGCCACCACCGAATCCGCCGCCTTGGCCACCATTGAACCCACCTTGGCCACCTGCGAAGTTCAGGTTGCCAACGCCGCCTTGTGGGTTGGCGGTGTTATTGATTGCGCCCTGATACACCGGTGGCCGTAACGACGCGAATAGCTCGGGTTCGACCATGGGCCGTGGCACGAATAGTGGATCGTATAAGTTCATCTCGAACGCCATCGGCCGACCCGCGACGAGGCCGACTTTGACGTTCGTCCAGTCTTCATCGGTCGTGTTCTCGACGGTTGCCCAGCCTTGCAGCGCGGCCTGCGCTTTGTCCTTGTCGCCAAGCGTTAAACGGTACGTCGCCTTCCACATCGGTGCTTCGGTCACGTACGCGACTTTGACGTTCCGCCGACCGTTGCCATCGAAAGCGACGACGACGGTTTTCTTCGATGCGCCGCGTGCGGAGGCCAGCACTTCGAGCGCCTTGCGGAACTCGGCTTCGAGTTCTGGCTTCAGCAATTTGATTTTCCGCAACTTCGAAAGCGAGACCGATTGCAAGCCATCCGGGGCGAGTATGTTCAGTTGTTCGCCTTCGCTAGTTGCGGCCGGAGTGCCATCGTGCGGCGTCGGCTTTTCGACGCCGACGATCAACCCTACGGTGATGGTGCCTTGCTTGTCGGTGACTTCGACTTTCTCGCCGCGAACTTGCACCAGCAGTTGCGCGATACCGGGATTTTCCGTGAGGTCCACGGCAAACGACTTCAGCGTCACGTCGATCGGGTGTTTGCCATCGTAGGTGACAGCCTTCAGCTTGCCGCCGTTTTTATCCTCAAGAATGAGGCTTTTTAGCAGGTCGTTGACATCTTGCTCGGGGAATCGCATCTCGATGCGGGCGTTACCATCGATCGCGCCGTCTCGCTGGAAATACCCGACACCGGCGTTAAACAGCACGACGCGCGTCAGCGGGAGTTCGACCGCTTTCGCGCCGGGAGGATCGCCCGGCGCGGCGAACGCCGTCGCAAGGAACATCGCGAAAATCGCCGTCGCGGCGATCATCAAATAGCGAAGGTGCATGGTCGCTCCATCGATTGGGAGGAAGAGGTTCACACACGATAACGATGTCGAACCGCAATCGTTTGTAACGCGAATGGGTAGAATACGAGGTGACCCGTGGCCCGAAGGAAATGAAACGATGGCAATTTCGCTAGGAATGTCCGTCCAAGTTCGCGATCCGGTGTGCGGCATGACGGTCGTGCCCGGATCGTCGGGGGGCGGTTCGCACGTTCACGATGGCGCTGAGTACCACTTCTGTTCGGAGTTGTGTAAACGCAAGTTCATGCAGAATCCGGCGAAGTACCTCGGCGGGCAGACTGAGGCGATGGATGCCACTACGGGCGTGAAGTACA
>JANXNT010001121.1 GCA_025353985.1 Limnoglobus sp. | reverse complement strand
GGCGACACGTGTGCGGCCGTGGCCGATACCTGCCAGGCCGCCCGTGAGACGGTGGCTTCCATCGGCGAAGTACTCCCGGTGAAGCGGGTGTTGTGGACCGCCGCAGGCGTCGGGCTGGCCGTTGGGCTCGTCTGCCTCGTCATGCCGCAGACCGCGGCCGCCGCCGTGAGTGCAGTGAGCGTGGCGGTGAACGCCATCGCCGTCCAGGCCGGGAACCGCCTCGGGCGGATGGCCCGCCGCTTCGGCCTGATCGGCTGATCGAACGGGGCGAGTGAGGTTCGGTCGAGCCGCAAAGTTCGTCGACGGCGGTCGGCCGGTCGAGTCCGTCCCTTCGGGTACGGACATCAGCCCGTGCGGCCCCGTTCGAATTTTGTCCGCTGACCAAACGCATTCGGTCGTCTCCGGCTCCGCACCTCACAATGGGCGTGCGGAACCGGTTGCCACATCCCACCGCCCAAGATGACAGCTTACCTTTTTTTAGCTATCAGACAGCGAACTGGACCACACAAGTGCAGAGCGACCTGTTTTTGTGCTGGATGCCCGTTTGCAGGTCCAGAGAGCAGGTGGATAAGGATTGCGAGCAACAAAGCGAACCGAAAGCATGGTATTCGCCACTTACTCGCCCAGGACGTGCACCGCTACGTCACCCAATGTCGAATAGCAAATCAGCCGTAACTTCGTGTCCGATGCCTACGCCGCGTTCATCCCGCACCCAGTCGCGAACCAGGGAATTATCCCCCAGCCCACCCTCAACAAGTGCATCCGGTGTACTTCAACACGGGTTTCCGGAGGAAGAACTTAACCCTCTGATCTGCTTGCGTTTAGTGATACGACGAGCCTGGTTATTTAGCGAAGGACGGCACAATATTGTTGTGTGCATACTGTTATGTCTCGATTACAAATTGACACCGCCGGAAAAATTGCTCTCAAAAGCGTAAAGTCGCTCGATTGAAGTTAAATCGTTTGCACTCCGACACTCCAAAACCGGTTCGTCGCCAGTTCCGGAGCCTGTAATTAAATCGGCTCGCCCATCACCATTAACATCAACGCAACCGACCCGCACACCATTTTTCGTGAGTCTTGTCGATGGTGAGAATGCGAAATAACTTTGCATAGCCTCGCCGCGAGAATTGAACACCTCAACATGCGGACCGCCGCCTGCTCCTGCACCTGTGACAATATCGGCCCGACCATCGCCATCGCAGTCGCCAGCAGCGACAGATACTCCACCCCGAAAATCTGCGGAGTATGCCTGAAACTCATTCATTAACACTCCCGTCGCACCGCTGAAATTCCGCACCAAGGGCAGTCCCCCAATCCCCACTGCGGTAATCACGTCGGCCCGACCGTCCCCATCAAGGTCGGCCGCCGCGATTCGGGCACCGCTACGTGTATCGGCATCGAATGCAAAGAAGTCCGCGAGGACACTCTGCGTTCGCCCCGAATAGATCTGGACACGCGGCCCGCCCGTTTCTGCAGCGCTTGCAAGGATATCCGCAATGCCGTCGCCATCGACATCGCCCGACGCGACGTAGGATCCGCCGGTGAATTCGCCGTCGAATGGGGCGTATTCGTTCAGAACGGCAAGAGTCGTACCGTCGAACACTTTCACCGCCGCGCGTACGCCCGGCCCCGTTGCGGCGATGATGTCCGGCACGCCATCGTCGTTCGCGTCGCCGAGTGCGACGCGGACCCCTCCCGTGAATTTCGGGTCGAACGCGAAGAAATCGAACACCACTGTGCCACCCGGCTGGAAGACGCGTACCCGAGGCGCGCCACCGATATCTGCACCGACGACAAATCGAGTCGTTTCAGGCCGTGTACGCAGAAATCGCTCGAACACATTATCTGCAATCTGATTGCCTGCTTCTATCCCTGCCGACTTGTCGAAACTCCAGTGAATCCCAAGGTATATGCGACTCTGACCGTTCTCTTCCTCGGCTTGGCTGAGTGACGAGAACGTTCGAGGTTGAATCGGGCGAACCTGTCCCATTTGGTCGAACGTCCGACCGTTAAACTCATCCGAGAGGAATGTAAACGCGATGTTATCGGTGCCGTAGAACTTTCGAAGAACTTCAAAGATCGCTCCGCCGAACGTGGCATGGCCAGATGTATACGCGGGAAATGGCGGCGTGAAGTTGGTGCCGCTACCGTTGTCTGCTGGCGCACCAAGAGGCGACCAGTTGGGATCGCCCACCGTATTCGGGTTGCCATCGTTGGCTGCCTCGCGGATTGCGGTGACGGGCCTTGCAAAGTTGTAAAAATATTTTGCCTCCCACGCGCTCACGCCAGCGTCGGCCTGCGCGAGATTGACAAGTGCGAACAATCGGGCATTCTGCACGAGTGTATTACCGCGTTCGCGTGCGATTTGCTGCACGATCTGGTTGTACAGCCGGGGCGGTGTACATAACCCCGGTTGGCCATCGTATCCCCAGAAGATCCCGGCTTCGGTTTGATCGGCAGTCCGTTCGGTGGGTGTCGTTACCCCATCACCACCGAGGCGACGGACTTCGTCGAATGCAGCGGCGTACTCGGAACTGTTGGCGTCCGGTGGCGCGACCGGGCGAAACTGCGATCCGCTATTCATCGTAAACGGTTTGACGAAGCCCCAGTCCGGGGTGAAGGCCTTTTGATTCGGGTGTAACGGATCTGGCTTCCAATCGAGCGGGCCAGTTCCGGGTATGTAAACGTTCGCCACGTTAGAACCATCATTGGCCCGAGCAGCCAGGATGGTCTGCGCCACCGTCGCTCCTACGGCGACGCCTTCCGCGGTTCCGCTGACGACGTTCGCTAAATCTGCCGAAAGTGCCGCATCGAACTTCGTGGCCTGCTTGGGATAGACGGCCACGAGGGTATCATGGGCGGCCTTCGCAACCGCCGCATCGATCGATGCTCCCGGCAATTCCTCGACATCGATCAGGTAAGGCGTGTACGACTCGTCGATCGAGTTGACCGCATCGTAAACCGCCGCTTGCACGATCGCCATTGCCCGTGCCGCCCGAGTCGGTCCCGCCTGATCGGGCGAGTAATTCAGCGAGTTGTCCACCTTGCACGCATCGAGCATGACATCGTGCCAACGCAGGACGGAGTCGTGAGCCGCTGTTGATGGCGTGACGCGGTCTTCGAGTGGGGAGAGGGCCAGTTTCGCATATAGAATACGCATCATGGGTTCCGCATGTCGTGGGTGCAATTCTGATGTTGGCTGCAGAATTTGAAATTAGGGCAGATCATCCCGTGTACTTCCCGTGCCCAGAACGATCACGCCTGTAATGCGTCCCCCGCTCTGAGTCCTAATGGCAACTCTTGTGACAAGCGACAGTATGGGATGAACTTTAATCTGGCCAAAGTTGGATGCCGTGAG
>JANXNT010001041.1 GCA_025353985.1 Limnoglobus sp. | reverse complement strand
CGGTATTTTGCGGGGAAATCGGCTGGATCGACGTCGACCCCACCAACGATCAAATCCCCAGCGACCGGCATATCCTCGTTGCCCGCGGCCGCGATTACGACGATGTCAGCCCCGTAAAAGGCGTCATCCTCGGCGGCGGTGCCCACACGATCACCGTCTCCGTCGATGTGAGACCGATTCAGGTTGGCGAAAGCGAGTTGTAGTTCTCACGTCTCATTTACCTAAGATAATCCCACATGGCACAACCTCACGGGATGACGGATGACACTGGCAATACGCTGTCGGGACTTGATCAAAACCTATCCGGGAAAGCCGCCTGTCGAAGCGGTGCGGGGCTTGGATATCGATGTGGCGGTCGGCGAATGTTTCGGGTTACTCGGGCCGAATGGTGCGGGGAAAACGACGACGCTGGAGATCGTCGAAGGACTGCTCGATGCGACTTCGGGCGATGTCGAAGTGCTCGGGTTGAAGTGGAAAACCGATGCGATGGCAATCCGTTCGCGGATCGGCATCTCGCTGCAAGAAACGAAACTCGCCGACAAATTGACGGTTCGCGAAACGGTCGTGCTGTTTCGCTCGTTCTACCCGGCGGGGCGTACGCCGGACGCCGCCATTGCAGCGGTATCGCTGGAAGAAAAGGCGAATAGCTACGTGGTGAAGTTGTCCGGCGGGCAGCGACAACGCTTGGCGGTGGCGTGTGCGCTCGTCGGCGAGCCGGAATTATTGTTCCTCGACGAGCCAACGACGGGCCTCGACCCGCAATCGCGAAGGCAACTTTGGGACGTGATTCGCGAGTTCAAAAACACCGGCCGCACCGTTGTGTTGACGACGCATTACATGGATGAAGCCGAGCGATTGTGCGACCGCGTTGCGGTAATCGATCAGGGCAAAGTCATTTCACTCGGCACGCCGGCAGAGCTAATCAATCGCCTCGGTGGCGAGCACGTTCTCGAATTTGCGGTACAAGAAACAGATCGTGCGAAGCTCAATTTGGAGTCTCTGAAAAGATTGCCATCGGTGTCGAATGCGATCGAGCAAGCGGGTGAGTTTGTGCTGACATTATCCGAACCGCACGTCACGATTCCCGCACTGCTGGACCACTTGCGTAGCATCCCGGTTCGCCTCGCCAAACTGACGACGCGCTCGGCCACACTCGAAGATGTCTTCGTCACACTCACGGGCCGTCACCTCCGCGACGGAGACGCACAACTATGAATCGCTACGCTGCTCTCATGCAACTGACGCTCGCCCGGTTCCGCGAATTTTACCGCGAACCAGCGGCGGTCTTCTGGGTTTACGGCTTTCCGCTCATCCTCGCTGTCGCGCTCGGTGTGGCCTTCCGCGAACGACCCGTCGAGCGGATTCGCGTCGACATTGTCAACGATGGTTCCAGCGGGGTGGCACTCGCGGAGGCGTGGAAAGTGCGTTTGGCCACGGATAAAAAACTCCAAGTGAAACTCTACGACCGCGAAACGTGCCTGAAGCGATTCCGTACTGCGAAGACCGATCTCGTTGTCACCCCGGTGTCAGTCGATGGACGCTCCACGCCGATTCCAGAGTATCTTTCGGAACCGAATCGGCCCGAGAGCGTGCTGGCATTGGGGGCAGTCGAAGTCGCGCTGATTCGCACTGATCACCCCGAGATACCCGTCCACAAAGTCAGCACGATCGAGGAACCCGGCGCACGCTACATCGACTTTCTCATCCCCGGATTGATCGGCCTAAACCTGATGGGCGGCGGGCTGTTCGGCATCGGCTTCGTCATCGTTGATATGCGGGTTCGCAAATTGCTGAAGCGATTCCTTGCCACACCGATGCGCAAAAGCGACTTCCTCATTAGCCTGATGCTGAGCCGATTGCTGTTCATGACCGTCGAGATGATCTTCCTCGTTACGTTCGCCTACTTCGCGTTCGGCGTGAAAGTGCAGGGCAACCCGATCGCGTTCGTGACGATGATTCTGCTCGGTGGCATGTCGTTCACGGGTATCGGTTTGTTGCTGGCGTGTCGGGCGAAAACGATCGAGACGGTCTCGGGCATGATGAAC
>JANXNT010001018.1 GCA_025353985.1 Limnoglobus sp. | reverse complement strand
TTTTCTTGCTCCTTGAGGATTGGATTCGATGAATCTCCCACTGCCTCGCAACGATTCTTCCCCGCCGCGCCAACGGTGGGTGGCGATCGGTTTTGGCGTGCTGGTTGTACTCGGGTTGTCGTACTTTGCGTTCGGG
Source organism: Limnoglobus sp. (assembly GCA_025353985.1). Lineage (GTDB taxonomy): Bacteria > Planctomycetota > Planctomycetia > Gemmatales > Gemmataceae > Limnoglobus. The sequence continues at coordinate 3,070 of JANXNT010001018.1, read as the reverse complement.
CCGAGCGATGCCCAGCGCGATGCGGTCGCAAACCAGGCACAGCCGGATACTTCCAAAAAATTGTTGTTCTGTTCGTGGAACGTCGAAAATATGTTCGACGACAAGGACGACAAACGCAAGCAGGTCGACGAACAATACGACACCGCATTCTTCAAAAACGAACCGCTCCGCAAGCTGAAATACGAACGCATTTCGTCCGCCCTCATGAAAATGAACGGCGGCAACGGCCCCGATGTCATCTCGTGTATCGAAGTCGAAAGCGTTCGGGCGCTGGAGCTATTGATGGCAGCGCTGAACGAAAAAGTCAAAGATCCCGCGCTGAAGTACAAGTCGATGGCGATGAAGAATCTCGATGCGGGGCGGCACATTGCACCGGGGGTGATTAGCCGCTATCCGCTGTCGCAGTACACCACGAAATTGCACGGGCAGGATCTGCGCATCCTCGAAACGCACCTGATCGTCAATGGTCACGACCTTTGCATTGTCGCTTCGCACTGGACGTCGAAACTGAAGCAGAGCAGTGGCGGAAATGGCGAAGCGGGCCGCGAAAAATATGCACGCACGATCTACGACCTCTACCGCGGCATGACGAAGAAGAAGGCCGACGTCGATTTCCTCGTCTGTGGCGACTTCAACGACACGCCCGACTCGGACATCGTGACCGATGTGCTCGGTGGCATCGGCGACATCAAGAAAGTGAAAGCGGGCGGCGATTATCCGCCGTTACTCGACCTGTTCGCAGGCAAGACCGGCGACAAATTCGGTACGTTGTGGTTCGACGGCAAACCGCTGATTTACGACCATATCTGCGTATCGGGCGGGATGCTCGACGAACTCGGTTGGTCGTGCAAACCCGAATCGGTAGCCACCGTCACCGACGGGCTGATTCGCCCCGGTTCGACGCGTCGCCAACCGTGGCGCTTCGGCGACCCCGATCAGAACATGAGAGACAGCGACCGCGGTTTCGCCGACCACTTCCCCGTAACCGTGGAACTGTCGGTGCGCGCAAGTAAGGCACCTGCACCAAAAACGCCTTAAGGTTCGAAATGGATTCACTGTCCCATGTGAATGGCACATGGGACAGAGACTAAAACGCATGATTTCCGCACGGTTCAAACACAAGCAGAAATTAGCGACGCGGTGTGAACCATCACATGATTTTACTTCTTTGAGTAATTTTCGCTTTTTAATTCAATTGTTCCCATTTTTTAATTGACACCGCATCTGACGCTCGTAAGAATATCAGAGTTGTTTTGAATTGTGCTCGAAACAAGAGTGATCCACATGAATCACACCAGCGACCAGCAGCCATCAACCGCTCTGCGCGCAGTGTGGCGGTTTTGATTGGTGGGTTATTGCTGGTTGCGGCATCATTGAAATTGTACGGCATGACCGTTTCGCCGCTGCCGAGCGTAGGCTGGATGTCATTGCCAGTGGTGCAATTCGCGGTCGTGGTCTGGGAACTGCTTCTTGGCATCTGGCTAATTTCAAATCTCTCACGGCCATTGTCGGGGTTCTTGGCGTATGCCTGCGGCAGCATTGCACTCGCGACGCTGCTCGTGGGGATCATGGTGGGCGGTGGGCAACAGGCGTGGGCCTTGGAGGAAAGCGAGGGAAATAATTCTAAGCTCTACTGTTCAGGTGACGGCTACTGTACTTCACCCGATGCGTGTTCTGGTTTTTGCCTTAATCCTTTGAATGGCTGCGTTTGCTACAAAGGTCCCGGAGAGCCACACTCGTCTTGCCAATGCACTAATCCTGACTAGATCTGCTTAACAACAAACAAGACATTTTCAGGAGGCGAAATCGATACAAATACGATTTCGCCTCATTTATCCAAGCATGCCACATTCCTACTACTTCCGTTTTAATTCAATGGATAGCGACTAAACCATGCGAGAGATTTGTTTTGATACCTGAGATGAGAACTACAGATTCACTGCGATTTCTGATCATTCTTTTCTCAAATGTATCTTAGACGAAACGATCGCAAGTCGTAGGTTTAAAGGAAAAAAAATGTTTTACACCAGGATCTTAATCGTATCGATTGGTATTTTTATCATAGCTGTAAAAGTGCAAGCACAACCGGCAGTTACATTTGCGGATGAGGCGGATTTGATTCAGCGTTTACGGACAATTGAATTCAATGAATACTCGGCAAACTATTCTTATTCTGTTTCGGAAACTGTTCAGAATTTTCTTAAAACAGGAATCCCGACAGTAGTGAACTGGAAAGTCGCACATAAAATGGGGAGTATGTCACTGGTAAGTGAACTGGTTTCTCCCAAAAAAACAGATGGAAAACCTCAATCGATGGTTTACACGCGGACACCAGAAACACAATTCCTGATCCACTCCAAAAAATCGTTGTTCGATGAACAGGCTGGGGCAGTACTCAAGTCTTTCGATTCGGATAAAAAGCTCGAAGAAATATTGACGACTGAAAAGAAGTTATTCGGTGACATGTACACCTTGGTCATGCCGCTGACTTGCTGTGCGTTACACCAGCAAAAGGGATTGCTCAGTGATTTTCTGACGAAGGATGGATACAAAATTGTTACGCAAAAACTGACGGACAATTCGTTAGTTGTCATAGCCAAGGTTGGTAAAAACTTAAAAGCAGAAATGCATTTTCGATCACTGGAACTGCCCGTCATCATCAAGATGGATGTAATTGGAGACAGCGGTTACAATGCCGGCAATTATGGTTGGGCCGTTGAGAGGGAAATCGTTGAAGCACGCCCTGGAGTTTACATGTGTAAGACGTTAGATGCTGTATTGCATGAAACACCCCAAAAGAAGGTTTCTACGCGCAGGCAGCTGGTCTTTAGCGATTATCAATTCGTCAGCGTCAGCGATGCAACATTCTCTATGGAGAAATACGGGATGCCCGAACCCGTTAGTGCGAAACCGCGTCCAAGTAGCATCATGCCAATTGTTTTCGTTATCGGTGCTATTTTCAGCATACTTGCATTCAGTTTCGTTTATCTCCGTCGACGCTCGCAAAACTCGAAAGATGCGTAACCCATGCTCGCCGCATCCCGCATTTGTGCCGCCGCTGCCGTCGCGT
>JANXNT010000981.1 GCA_025353985.1 Limnoglobus sp. | reverse complement strand
CGCTGACCTCGGGTACCGCAGCGGCTTGATTCGACAAGACTTCGAGTTGCGCCTTGTAAACCAGCTTCTTTTCGTTGGCCTTGTCGTAGAGTTTTTGAAAGCGTTCGAGGTTGACGATGCTTGCCAGCACTTCCGCGCGGCCGCTCGGCTTGCTGTCGAGCAGCTTCTCCGCCTTGCCTTGCAACAGCAACACCGATGATGTGAATGTGTCGTAATTCAGGCCGATTTTCTCGCGAATCCACAGGTCGAAATCGACCTTCTTGTTCGTGTCCGGCACCGCCAGCCAGCCATCGTCTTCGCTGGTCGCAACCTCTTGTCGGAAGATCTGTTGGGTGCCGGTGGCGGAGCCACGCGCGCTGCGTTTCAAAGTGCGGCGGATCCGGTGCAGTACGCCATCGAGCGTAAAATCGAATTCGATCGCGAACGCGGTCGAGTCTTTGTTAATCAGCTCGATTGCGTTTTGACTGCCACCGCGATGGTGGCCGAATAGTGCGTACGTGACCGCGTCGAAAATCGACGATTTCCCCGAGCCGTTGAGGCCCGAAAGCATCCAGATCGGCGCGCTTTCGAACGAAAGCGTTTGCTCGTCTTTGTAAGAAAGAAAGCCGGAGAGTTTGACGCTGTTCGGGATCATGGCATTTCGTCGATCAGTTGATTCAGGCGTTCGACAATCGCGGCTTTGTCGGCTTCGTCGTGGTTCGTCAGTTCTACCGATACATAGTCGCGAACCGTTTCCCCGAAGCTCAAATTCCGCGCCGCATCGGCAGGCACCAGCGTCGGGCTGAGTTTCGTTGTTTCGACCCAGTCACGTGCATACCAGCGCGGGTAAATGCGGTCGAGGTCGCGCAAAATCTCTTCGAGATGATCGTCGCCCGCCTTGTAGCGGATGTGCAAATTCACCAAATCTTCGGACGAATCTTCCGCATTGATTCGCAATCGCGGGATGTCTTCGCTCGGGTTCATTACGGCCACTTCGTAGATCGGTGTCGATGGCATCGGCAAGATATTCAGCTCGCCGACGAGGCCCTTTGCGCCGACCTCGAACAGCACGACACCTTTGATGTCGCTCGCTTCGCCGAGGTCCATTTTTTCGATGCTACCGCTATACCGCACGTTCTCGCAACCGCCGAGGAATTGCGGTTTGTGAATGTGCCCGAGTGCCACATACGCGAACCGCTCGGACATCCCCCTATCATTCACGAGGATGTCTTCTTCTTCCGTCATCCGAAACAGATTCGGCCCGATGTTCGCACCGTGAACGTGAACGTGGGCCGCGAGAATCGATGGCACATCGCGGCGATAATTCGCGTGCTGGCCGATCTCCGTTAGGGCTTGCTCAAAAGCCAAAACCAGCAGGCGGTTCTTCTCTTCGGGGCTGACGTACTTTTGGTTCTGCTCGCCCTTCAGGTAGCGCGTCGATGTCGGGTAGGGCATCAACGCGAACTGCACGTCGAAGTTTTCGCGCGGGTCG
>JANXNT010000945.1 GCA_025353985.1 Limnoglobus sp. | reverse complement strand
CTCCTTGCCCGACCACACGACGATCTTGCCGTCGCCACCAGTGGCAACGGATTTCCCGTCCGGCGACCATGCGACGGCGAAGCACGTTCCGGTATGGCCGCGAAGCTCCATTTGAAGGTCGCCCCTCACGACGATGGCCCCATTTTTCTGCGTGTTGTCGGCGTGTAAGAGGTAGGCGTAGTCGGTGCCTTTCGACGACACGGCCACGCCCGCCGCGATTCGACCGATTCCGCCGCCACGCAAGACGTCGCGGGGCTTTACCTTCGTGTTGGCAGTAGCCGGCGGTAACGTCGTCGCGGCCAGCGATACCCCATTGTGCCCGAGTAACATCTTTCCTTGCGGCCAGAACGCGATGGCGTCGCTCGGGTGGTCCTCCCATTCGAGGAACGCCTTGCCGGTGGCCGCTTTCAAGAAGACGATGCGGCGACCATCGCCGAACGCGATGTCGGTACCGTCCGGCGAGAACGACAGGCTCGCCGTCGCCACGGGGTCGTACTTGTCGGTCGCCCACAGTTTCTTGTGCGTCGCGGCATCCCAGTGGGAAACGTATCCACCACGTTCGCCGACCGCGAACGTCTTGCCATCCGGCGAATAGATCGCAGAGTGAACGTCGGTCGTCTGGAGTTCGGGGATGGTGACGGTTTTGTAGCTGCTATTGGGCAACGGCTTCGCGGTGGTTGCCACTTCCCACACGCGGACTTTGCCGATGAGTTCGCCCAAACGATTCAGCCACAACTTGTTGCTAACGCAGCCAATCAGTTGCTTCCCATCGGGTGAGAACGCGAGACTGGCAATCGTACCGTTGCCGCGGAAATCACTGGCTTCGGTGTGAATCGGCTTCAGCGTGTTCGTTGGCTTCGCGGTTTCCCAGACGTACAGCTCGGCTTGTTTCCCAATTACCATCGCGGCCGTGTGCTTGCCGTCGTTGCTGATCGCGAGCGTTTGAATAGGCCCGCCAAGCTCGATGCGGCGCGTCTCTTTCAACGTCTTCGCATCCCAAACGATGATGCGACCATCGGCATCACCCGTGATCGTTCCTCCTACGCACCACGCCGCAGACGTGACGGTAGCAGCGTGCCCTTCGAGAACTCGGTTGCCAGGACTGCCTTTATCGTAATTGCCACAGACATAAGCCCAAAGTACGTTCTTGTTCGTTTTGGGGTCGAGGGGACCGGTACTGATCGCCGAACTGCCTGCGGGATCGACGGCCAGCGGTACTGCTTGGCTGGTATTCGCCGAGACATTCATCTGGATCGTTCCCGCTGTCGCGAGCTTGCCATCGGTCCAACTTGTGATGGTGTAGCCCTTACCGGTGCCAACGATAATTTGCGAGCTTGTGTGCGTCTCGGCAAAGGTTTTGCTCGGGAAAACCCCGATCGCGTAAGGTGTGCCGGGGTAATTCTCTTTCAGTGTTTCGACCGTTTTCCCTGTGCTAGCATCGAGAAACCGCACGCCCTCGTCGAACGTGGCATACACCTGTTTCTGATCCGCCGAGAGCGCGACCGCAGCATGCGTGCCACCGGCTTCACTCACCCAGATTTTTTTGTTTGTCGCCGCGTCGAAGGCCGACACTTTACCGTTCGTATCGCCAACGACGATCATTTTGCCGTCGGCGGAATACGCAAACGATACGGGCAACGTGCCCGGGAATTCGATCGTCGCTTTTTCCTTCCATGCGATTGGCTCAACCTTCGGTACTGCGACGCTATTCTCCGCCTTCGGCACCTCGGGTTTGCCGCCTGGGCCGCCCGCGAGCATCAGGCTGCCACCGGCGAGCGCGACGACCAACAGGCTGACGATGGCCCAGATTTTCAAGACGTGTAACGGGAACGAACGCATGACCGCCTCCGCCAAGGTTTGAACTGCCAATGAACCGCCACTACCACCCGCGTACGCTAATGCATGTTGCGCAGTATCGACGAACAACGCGCTCGGCACCGCCGCCGTGGCGCTTTCCAAAAGCATCACTGACAACGCACTGACACTCAGCGAGATGCCACGCCGCGTCAGTTGTTTGGCCAATTGCTCGCGGGCCTTGGCAAGCCGTTTCGCGACGGTGCCTTCGGGCCAGCCAAGTTCCTTCGCCGCCTGCGAACGCGACTTGCCGTTGACATCGCAAACGAGCACCGCTTGCCGGAGGTGTTCGGGCAACTTCGCAAGTTCCTCGTCGAGCACCACCCACAAATCGGCCTCCGGCGTGGCCGGGTAGACCGCTTCCGGTTTGGCCGCCGCCATCTGACGCACCCTCCGCTTCACCGCCTGGACCCGCGCCTTGTGTGCCACCTTAATCGCCACGCCGTAAAGCCACGAACCGACATCGCCCCGGATCGTCGCCGCCTTCCGCGCCAGCACAAAGAACGTCGCCTGAAATGCATCGTCCGCTTCAGGGCTGTTGTTCAAAGTTCGCCGACACGCGCCGTAAACCATCGGTCCATATCGCCGCACCAACTCCGCGAAAGCGGTTTCGTCGCGTTGCGCAAGGAACCGCTGAAGGACTTCGCGATCCGAGTCTTCGTCCGGTGGCCGCAACAGAACGTGCAGCACATCGATTACGCGAGCGATCGCCATAAAGAAATTCCCGAACGCCGTGGTTCTACAAAGGGAGTGCCCGCAGACGGGGAATCTGATCCCGGAATCGAAGAATATTTAATTTAGCACCACATCACCCGCCACGTCGCCGGGGTCCGATTCTTGGTGGGGCGGTCAGTGGGTCTTCGGGCCAGTCGTGTTTGGGGTAGCGGCCGCGGAGTTCCTTTCGCACCAGTGGGTAGGTGTTCTTCCAGAAACTCGCGAGGTCGTCGGTGACTTGCTGCGGGCGATAATTCGGCGCGAGCAAGTGAACGAGCACTTTCACCCGGCCATCGGCGACGCGCGGCGTCTCGGTCATGCCGAAGAGTTCCTGGATGCGGGCGGCCAAAATCGGCGGGCGGCCTTCCTCGTATTGCAAGGCGATTTCGCTGCCGCTCGGCACTGGCATTCGCTCCGGTGCGTGGCGTTCGATCATTTGAAATTGCGTGTGCGGCATCGCGCCACGCATCGCTTCCAGCCAGTTCGCATTCCGCAAATCGGCGAAACTCCGGCGGCCATGACATAGCGATGTCAGCATCGTTTGCAGATCATCCGGCTCGAACGCAGGCAGGTTCCACTCCGGCACCCAGATTCGCAAGCATCGCGCCCGTAGCCGGAACAAACCAGCGGCTGTATCGGCGGGCGGAAGTGCCTTCTCCAGGTTCCGGCTGGCGGCTTCGGACAATATCAGAGCGGCCTCGGTTTCGTAGGTGATGTGCCCGTCGGTTTCGTCGATGATAAAGTCGGCAAATCGCGTGCGTTTGCGGGCGATCAATCGCTCGGTCGATGCGTCGAATACGATCTCGTTCTTCACACTCATTTCGCTTGCCGGCAACCATTCGCGGCGTACCCCGGAAGCTAACCGCACGAACGATTCGACGCCCCCCGCATCGACGTCGATCGCCACGAATAAGTCCGGTTCGCTCACCCCGCTCGACGGTGCTAATTTTACGCCACGCCCGCCGATCATTCGTGCCCGGCGATCGTTGCGTTCGCGCCGCCGACACAATCGATCCGGATAGGCCGCAAAGATCGCCCGCAACAACGCCGTGGGGTCGTCGGTTTCGGCGTGGAGATTCCTCGAACGCAACAACTGATTTCGCGCATCGAGCACGCCGCGAACGCCACCGCGGTGGAGTGTACCGAGGTGAGAATGCAACCGCCCCGTTCGTTCAAATTCTTCGACGACTTCGACGCGGTCGAGCAAGTCCGATTCGGACGAAGTGGCCGTTTGATTCGAGTCGGTTTCGCGAACGAACGGGTCGCGGTCCG
>JANXNT010000922.1 GCA_025353985.1 Limnoglobus sp. | reverse complement strand
GCGGCATAATACTTGCAGCGTTCTCGATCGTGGCTTTGTCGCGAAGAGACGCACTCTTCGGGAAATCCCACGATTGACCACATAAACGAGGTGATCCGCCATGTTCGAGTTGTTGCGAAGCCAATCTAAAAGCGCGAGCGGAGCCATCCTCTACGTCACAATCGGCACGTTGCTGATGATTTGGTCGGGGCTTTGGTACTTCTACTTCCTACGCCCCGATCCCAACCCACCGGCATGGCAGAGTTTCACCTGTATGGGCACGATTCTTTCGGGCTTTGCGATCGCTGCGATCGGGCTCATGTTTGGCTTGATCGGTCGCGGTGCCAAAGCGGCTGATACCACAGTCGGGATGGCTGCTACACCCGCGGTTGTTGCACCCACGCAAGTCGTAGATCCCTCCGCAGTCGTGACACCGGGTGTTGTTGGCGCACCCGTCGCCGTCGCTCCGGCTACTCAGCAACCGGTTCTCCGTTAGATAATTCCCTTTACCACGTCGCCGCGGCTGGCGGGCAGGGGCCGGCCTTGAGCGTCGCGAATTTCGGATGTGGGATCGATACCGAGCGCGTGCAGGATCGTTGCGGTCAGGTCTTGTGGCGTAACTTTGCCTTCCTTGGGATACGCGCCGATAGCGTCCGATGCGCCGTAGGCTTGCCCACCCTTAATGCCGCCGCCTGCGAGTGCCACTGAGAAAACGTGGCCCCAATGGTCGCGGCCGCCGCGACCATTGAAGCGCGGCGTTCGGCCAAATTCCGACATGCACACCACGAGCGTTTCGTCTAACATCCCTCGCTCGTCGAGGTCGTTAATGAGCGCCGAAAACGATTGATCGAGCGTCGGGGCCAACACCGTTTTGAGGCGTGCATTTTCCTGCGCGTGCGTGTCCCAACACGGCGCATCCGATGGCTCTTCCGGCCCGCGAAACCAGTTCACTTGCACCAGCGACACGCCCGCTTCGATGAGCCTTCGCGCGAGCAAACAGCTTTGGCCGAAGTGGTGGCGACCGTAACGGTCCCGCACGCCGACCGACTCACGGTTGAGATCGTACGCCATGCGTGCTTGTGGGGAGCCGAGCAAATCGAACGCCTGCGTCGTATGACGATCGTACTGCCCAACGGGGCCAGCGGTGGTGCTGGCGAGGCTGCGGTCGAAGCGTTGCAGAAGGTCGCGCCGATCGCTGAGTCGGCCGAGTGGCACGTCGGCCATCAAAGTGAATTCGGGAATTCGGAACTGCGGTGAGGCGGGTTCGCAGCGGAACAGCCACGGGTCGCTGGCGCGGCCGAGGAACCCGGCATCTTGCCCCGGCCAGACGGAATTATCGGTGTTGAAAATGTGCATCGGCAGCCGCACTGCGCCCGGCATCCCGTGTTTATCCCCCGCGATTCGCCGAACGAGGCTCGCCAGCGTCGGCCAGTCGTTCGGCGGGCCGGGGTTCACGTTCTCCGCGTTCATCGGCGCGTGCGGCACGCCGGTCAGCATGGCATATCCGCTCGAGGAATGCGCGTTGTCGCCAGTGGACATCGCCCGCACGAAACAGAGTTTGTCGGCCTGTTGCGCGAGCTTCGGGAACAGCGAACAGATGTTTACGCCAGGCACGTTAGTCGCGATCGGGCCGAACTCGCCACGTATCGTATCGAGTGCATCGGGCTTCGGATCCCAAGTCGAATGTTGCGGTGGCCCACCGAGCATAAACAGCACGATGCAATTTTTCGCGTGTTTGGCGGTACCCGGCGAACTCGCGTGAATCCGACTGAGCGCGGGCAACGACAACCCGAGAGCGGTGAGGCCACCAGCACGAAAGACTTCACGGCGAGAGATACCATCGCAAAGCGACGCAGACGATTCGTGGATGCTAAACATAGCCATCCTCCAGACGATAGGGTGAGCAGTTCGGCGGGTAGGGAGAGAGTAACCGAAATCCGCAATGTAAGCAAGCGTGCGAATTGGTTCGCGTTCGCCATTTCAAGCGAGTCGTGTAAGAAACTTTCAGGTAAAGTCGTTCTAATTAAGATGATTGTGTGAATAACCGCGTTTCGTTGTACTCAAACGCTCTGACTTTCTTAGGATTAAAAGTGGGTGAGCACCTCAACTGTTTCTAACATGATGGTACTCTCCACTTTTTCGGGTCAAAGTATTTGACTCGGTTCGTCGTCCTTTATTGCAGGTGCCCATTCATGCATCGCATCCCTATGTCTTCGCGCCGTGGGTTCACACTTATTGAACTCCTCGTCGTCATTGCAATCATTGCGATCCTTATCGGATTGCTTCTTCCTGCCGTGCAGAAAGTGCGCGAAGCTGCTGCACGATTAAAATGCCAAAACAACATGAAACAGTTAGGACTCGCCATCCACAACTATGAAAGTGCGTACGGGTCGTTGCCACCGGCGAGCGTGCAGTTCTCCGGGGTGCTCACGACGGCGCTTCCACTGGCGCGGGCGTTAGCTAGCGAATTTCAAAAGCCCGGCACGACGGGTCTCAATGGTTCCGATTATGCCAAGCAGAGCTTCCGCGGTATCATCTTGCCCTTCATCGAACAAGCGAACGTGCTCACCGCATCGGCGGGCGGTTATAATCTGAAGGCCGACTGGTATGACATTGCGAATCGACCCTCGGTAATTCTTCGCATTCCAGCCTTCGAATGTCCGAGTACGCCTACGCAGCACACTGTCGATCTCAGCCTGTTATCGGCCTCCGAACAAGCGACTTACGGCACGGGCTGGGTGCCTACCACAAGTGATTACATGGCTGTCACACGGTCGAACAACAATGCGGCCGTATGGTTGTCGCTTGGGTTGGCCGACCCGGGTACGGACGGGTATCGTGCGGTACTTTCCGGTAATACTCGGACGCAACTCCTCGCCGTCACCGATGGCCTCAGCAACACGTTGATGCTCGGCGAACAAGCGGCTCGCCCCGGCGGCTGGTCGGGGGGCCGCGTGTATCTGAATCAAATGACATACATGAACGGCCCATGGGCACACTCTGCCGATGATATTGTGTGTGCGGGAACGCGCGGGCCGATTGTGCCAGGCGTCGCACCTGCGGGCAAGGTCAGCACCGCTGCCCACCTCACGGGGGCTTGTACAGTCAATTGCTACAACCAGGGCGAACTCTATTCGTTCCACACGGGCGTTTGTAATGTGGGCCTCGGCGATGGCTCCATCCGATCTCTGAAGAGCACGATTAGCATGTCCACGATGCTTCGGCTCGCGTCCCGTTCCGACGGTAATCCCGTAAGTGCCGACGAATAATCGTTGCTCGATTGCAGGCCATCTCGAACCGTGCGACTTGTCGCACGGTTTGTTTTTTTGCCCGCGTGGTGGTTCCTTCTGCCGCTGGCACCTAGAAATAATATTTGTTACGCACACTCAAAATGAGGATTCACCGATGGCTGTTCGCGTTCAAAAAGAAGCACCTGGATTCACGGCCACCGCCGTCGTCAACGACGATTTCAAAACTGTCAGCTTGTCGGATTATCGCGGCAAACAGTACGTCGTACTGTTCTTCTACCCGCTCGATTTTACGTTCGTCTGCCCGACGGAAATCATCGCGTTCAGCGACCGCATCGCCGATTTCCACAGTCGCAACTGCGAAATCCTCGGCGTCTCGGTCGATAGCCAGTTCAGCCACCTCGCCTGGATCAAAACGTCGCGAGCCGAGGGTGGCATCGGCCGTTTGAAC
>JANXNT010000853.1 GCA_025353985.1 Limnoglobus sp. | reverse complement strand
ATGAATTCCGCAACGATTCGAGCACGGCGAATCGACAAATCAGCAAACTGGGCCGAAATACCAACCGTTGAGGCGGCATTTGACCGAAGAGAGATCCAGATGATGGACCGAAATCCGGTGTGAAAGCATGTGGGGGAGATTCGAAAGGCATAAGCAAGTGGGTAGCGTGCATTGTCACCACTGGCTGTGCGGGACGACCGGCGTTATCGGTTGGGCCGATTCGGCAAGGTCGGGAATGTAGTCTGCTACCGTCAATAAACATTAATACCCGGAACACCGACATTGTCGAGTGGTCCGAGTACGTTTTTGTCAGTCAAACTACCGAAACGCTGAAAATCCAGTCGAAATCTGATGCCAAATTCCCGAAAATTCTTTTCAGAATCTTCGGGAATTCTTCGCATCTCATTTATGCTGGCTTGACAGTCACCTTGGCACCGGCGTCTTCGACCTTCTTCTTAAGGTCTTCTGCCGTCTTCTTGTCGACGTTTTCCTTGATCGCCTTCGGCGCGCCTTCGACGGTCGCCTTGGCTTCGGCCAGACCTTGGCCGGTGATCTCGCGAACCACCTTGATAATCTGAATCTTCTTCGTCGCGTCGAAGCCTGCTTCGAGGATGACGTTGAATTCCGTCGGCTCAGCGGCTGCTGCGACGGGGCCTGCTGCGGGTGCGGCAGCCATCATCGCGCCGCCGGCGGCTGGCTCGATCTTGTAGGTTTCTTTCAGGTACGTCTTGAGTTCGACGGCCTCGGCGATCGTCAACTTGGAAATTTTGTCGCCCAATTCTGCAACTGCGCTCATCGGTAGATCCCTTTCGGTGAAGTAGTGCCGGGTGAAGCAATCCGGCTTCGCGTAATAGCAACTTATGACCAGCGGTCGCTCGACCGCTGAAATCGGTTCGGTTTAGGCTGCGGGGGGTTCGACGGGTGCGTCGGCCGCCGCTGCCGTTTCGGTCGGTTTCGTTTCTTCGATCGTCGTCAGAATGCTGGCGATGGCCGAACCGGGGCCGGTAAGGGCGGCCACGAGGCTGGCACCTGGCCCGAGGATTGCGGAGAGCACATCGCCGATCGCTTCGAGGCGGGTCGGTAACGTCTTCGCCATCTCGAACGGGATCACGATCCCGTCGGCAACGGCCGTTTTGACTTTGAACTTTTCGGGTAACTTCGGATCCTTACGGGCATCCTTGATCGCGGTATCGACCGCCGAAGCGAGGCCCTTGACGCTCTCGCTGCCGTAGCAAAGCAGCGTGATGCCGCCCCACTCGCCGACGTTGACGCCGTTCTCGGAAAGTACCTTCTTCGCCAAAGTGTTTTTCACCATGCGAACGTGAACTTTTTTGCTGCGGAGCGTCTTACGGAAGTTCGAATCCGTCAAGGAATCGACCTTGATCGGTTCGAGCACGATGTAACTCGTGATGCCTTCGAAAGACTTTCGCAAGGCTTTCAGTTCGAACTCTTTGATCTTCTTGCTCATCGCGATGTTGCCTTATGTATCTTTGCGAATTCGCTTTCAAACGACCCGCTGGGCGGGCGTGACGGCGAACGGCGCGGGTGGTTGGTTAGATCGTCACCCGGATACCGGGGCACATCGTTGCGGAGAGCACGATGCCGTTGATGTAGTTGCCTTTGATGCCCGATGGTTTCGCACCGCGAACGGCTTCGATCAGCGTCGTGATGTTCTCGACCAGCTTCTGATCGTCGAACGACAACTTGCCGACGCCGCAGTGGATCTGTCCGGTTTTGTCCGAACGATACTCGACTTTGCCCGCTTTGAATTCCTTGACGGCGGCAGCGACATCGGCGTTGGCCGAAATCACCGTACCGGCTTTAGGCGTCGGCATCAGGCCGCGTGGCCCGAGGATTTTGCCCAAACGCGACACTTGCGGCATCATGTCTTGGGTCGTGATCGCCACGTCGAAATCGAGCCAGTTTTCCTTCTGGATCTTTTCGACGAGGTCGGCGGAACCTGCGTAGTCCGCACCGGCGGCTTTGGCTTTCGCCACGTTTTCGCCTTGGCAGAACACGACGACGCGGACCGTCTTGCCGAGGCCGTGTGGCAGTGGCACGCTACCGCGAACCATCTGGTCGGACTGCGTGGAGTCGATGCCGAGGTTGATGTGCAACTCGACGGTTTCGTCGAACTTCGCACGCTTGATTTGCTTCAGGAGCACGAGGCCCTGCTTCAGCGGAATCTGTCCCGCATCGCCGACCCGCTTCTCGATGTTCTTGAGAATATTCCGCAGCTTTTTGCCGCGGCGCGGTGGTTTGCCCGGCGTCTTCTTGCGCTTCGGTGCGTTGGGGTCTACCCCTGCGGAGGCAGTCGCGTTACCGGCCGGTGCAGTCGTTGCTTTGGGCGCGGAAACCGGACTGGCCTTCGCCTCGGCCTGGGGTTTCCCCTCGGCCTGAATAGCGGCGTCGTTCTCTTTGGCCATGGTCTCGGATCACTTCTTCGAGAAACTCGTTCCTGGCAGTACCAGAAACGAAAATAACCCGTTATCGCGTCGAAACTACCGATCGCGACAATCGGGAAGAAATAGCTGTTTAGTAACCGTTCGGGCAATCGACAATGTCAATTACTCGACGACGACAATGCCCATGCTGCGTGCCGTACCGGCGATGATTCGCGACGCATGTTCGACATCGCGGGCGTTGAGGTCGGTGAACTTCTTCGTGGCGATTTCGGAAATCTGCTTCTGAGTCAGCGTGAAGCCTTTGTACTTGCCTTGCTTCTTCATCTCAGCGGGGATGACTTCCTTGCCTTGCTTCTTGCCGGCCGGAATCTTGGCGGCGAGCTTAATCAGCACCGCAGCCGGTGGCGACTTGATTTTGAACTCGAACGAGCGATCCGAGTACACCGTGATAATCACGGGCAGCATCAGACCCTTCGTTTCGGGGCCAGCGGTCTTTTCGTTGAACTGCTTCACGAACTGACCGATGTTGACGCCGTGAGCACCCAGAGCAGGCCCGACGGGCGGTGCGGGTGTTGCCGAACCGCCGGGGCATTGCAACTTAACTTGTGCGGTGACCTGCTTCGCCATGAATCCACCTTCAATACGATTATTTTGGAATAATCTGTCTACGACAACCGCGGGCCGGTGTCCATCGAAACGTGCGCTTTTGTTAAGATTTTGCCGACAGCCACTGTTTTCGTGCGAGCGCCAGCGCCCCGTGAATCACGACATCTTCGCCAAGTGCCGCCGGTACGATGTCCGTCAGCCCGGCAAACGGCGCGAACACCCGCGCGGCCACAAGTTTGCGTAACGGGGCGAAAAATCGCTCTTCGCCGATCAGCGACACGCCACCGCCGATGATGATCCGCTTCGGGCAGAGTAACGCGATGACATCGCAAATCCCTTCGGCCAGCGATTGCAGCGCGACATCGAAAATGGCGATCGCTGCCGCGTCGCCATTCGCAGCGGCAACGGCCATTGCCTTCGCTGGCAGTGTATTTCCGAATGCGGCTTCGATACCGCCACCCGAAGTGTAATTTTCGAGCGGCTGAATCTCTTTCGCTTTCGTCGGGTGCCCGATTCGCAAATGGCCAATCTCAGCGGCCCCTCTGCCGACACCGCGATAGATTTCGCCATTG
>JANXNT010000714.1 GCA_025353985.1 Limnoglobus sp. | reverse complement strand
CGACCCGTTCGACGCGCCCCGTAAACCGGTGATCGACGCCGCCAAGGATCCCCGCCGGGTGCGCGACGAGCGCGTTCGGGCAGGCCCCGCGAAGGTCGTTCGCGCACAATCCTTCGAGAATTTCGTGCGTAACGCGATTCGCCGAAGTGATCGCGATTTGCAACGTTTCGTTGTCAGTTACGCCCGTTCCATCGGTATCTGATGGTGTGATGTTCAGTTGTTTCGCATAGCGCTGGATCTGATATGCCGCCCCGTGGACGAGCGCCACGCGCACGCTCAGGCTGCGTAAAAGCGCAATATCGAGCAATATGTTCGGGAAGTTATCGTCTTCGACTACTGCGCCGTCGATGGCGATCACGAAGACTTTGTCGCGAAACCGCGGGACGTAGCGTAGAATTTCGCGAAGGTCGGTGAGCCGAAGCATGGCGGTGCGGGGTCGGAGGATTCGGTGTCGTCCCGTCGTTCGGGCTACTATTCTTACAATAGTGCGATTCGCCGCGAACTGCGAACCAGAATTTTGCGAGCCGCCGACTACAATTTGAACTACTAACGTAAGCATCCCTACCGTCACGGAGTGTTTCATGCCCGAGAATGTTGTCATCATCGGTTCCGGACCCGCCGCGTGGACTGCGGCGATTTATGCCGCACGGGCCAACCTCACGCCGCTCGTTTTCCAAGGCAACCCCTACGACGAACGCAACAACCAGAACGGCACGCTGCCACTCGGCCAACTGGCACTGACGACCGAAGTCGAAAACTTCCCCGGCTGGCCGACGGGCGACACCCGCGAGTATCTACGAACCGCCCTTTCGCCCGACGATACGCACTTTCCTTACTGGGTGTCCGCGAACAAATCGCAGCCGAATCACGGCATTCAAGGCCCGGAACTGATGGCGCTCATGCGGAAGCAGGCGTTGAACGTCGGCACGCGAATCGAATCGAAAGATGTTGTCTCCGTTGATCTCAAGAAGTCGCCATTCATGCTGACGATGCACGATGGCAGTACCGTCGAAACTCGCACGATCATCCTCTCAACTGGGGCACGCGCAAACTATCTCGGACTGCCGAGCGAAGAGCGTTTTAAGAACAACGGCGTCTCTGCGTGTGCGGTCTGTGATGGTGCGTTGCCGCGATTTCGCAACAAGCCGATCGTCGTAGTCGGTGCGGGCGACTCTGCCTGCGAGGAAGCGAGCTACTTGTCGAAATTTGCAACGAAGGTGTATATGGTCGTGCGTCGCGATGCCATGCGGGCGAGCAAAATCATGGCCGATCGCGCACGCGCGAACCCGAAGATCGAGATTCGCTGGAACTCCGTCGTGGAAGAAGTTCTCGGCGAAGACAAGCTCGGCGTCACCGGCGTTCGGCTCAAGAATACCGCAAAGGGAACGAGCGAAGAGATCGAATGTTCGGGTATGTTCTGTGCGATCGGCCACACGCCGAACGTCGGATTTTTGAACAACCAAGTGAAGCTGAACGAAGGCGGCTACATCCTGTGGACGACGGTCGCCCGCAGTTACACGAGCGTCGATGGCGTGTTCGCAGCCGGCGATGTCGCTGACGATTACTACCGCCAAGCGATCTCCGCCGCTGGCACCGGCTGCATGGCCGCACTCGACGCCGAACGCTGGCTCGGCCACCATGGCTTCGCGTAAGGTGAACGTCGCTCGCGTCCCAAACGCGAGCGTTGTCTTGAACAAGCCGATTTTTCCTTCTCAAGATCGACGTAAGTCCGAATTGCAAAAGTTTAAAAACCGTGTTTTTCGTGTTTTTTCGTCTCAATAAGCCCCATTTTTGATCGGCTTTCGCTTATCGGTTTCGGGCGTTTTTGCGATAACTCACACACTTGCCGTGGGTTACGCCGAATGTTCTTGTTGCGACACATTCCGCAAGTATCGACCTTTTTGGGTCACAATGCGACCGAAAATCGACCATGCGCGCCTTTTCTGTGTCATTTGCGCGCACTTCTGGGTCATTTGCGCGCACTTTTGGGTACGTCCGTGCATACCGCACAATTATCGCGGCGCGCCGAGCCTTGAGGCCACGTAACTGCTCACCGGTTCCTCATAAATTTGCCGTGGCGTACCGAGCTGCACCAGCAC
>JANXNT010000709.1 GCA_025353985.1 Limnoglobus sp. | reverse complement strand
CGGACCTGACGCCCACCGAGGCCGGTCGCGGCAACGGGCATTTCGCCCTTCATGACCCACGCGGCTTTGTCGAGGTTGTGGCAGTGTTGCTCGACGATGTGATCCCCCGACAGCCACGAATAATAGTACCAGTTGCGGACTTGGTACTCCATCTCCGTCCATTCGGGCTTACGACCGCGGTGCCAAATATCGCCGGTATTGTAGCTGACGTGCATCGCGGCCACATCGCCGATCTGCCCATCGTGAATACGCTTCACCGTCTCGCGTTTGGCGAATTCGTAGCGATAACAGAAGCCCGACGCACACATGATGCCCTTCTTGGCTGCCAGCTTTGCGGACTCGATCACCGACTTCACGCCGGGAATATCGACCGCCATCGGCTTCTCAGCGAAGACGTTCTTGCCCGCTTCCACGGCGTACTTCAGGTGAACGGGGCGGAAGCCGGGCGGCGTGCAGAGCAGCACGATGTCGCAACCCGCGTTGTCGATCAGTTGCTTATAGCCATCGAAGCCCGAATACAAGCGATCGCCGGTGTCGACGCGATCCTTGAACTGCCCTTTGACGACATCGTGTGCCGCCGTGAGGACATCGGGGAAGATGTCGCACATCGCGACGAGTTTGACTTGCGGATCGGCCTTCAACGCATCGCTGGCAGCACCGCGACCGCGACCGCCGCAGCCCACGAGGCCAATCTTAATGACATCGCTGCCTGCCGCATGAACCGATGGCGCGAGTACACTCGCCGCCGCTGCGGTTGCAGCCGTGGCCTTCATAAACGAACGGCGGTTACTGCCGTGTGAGTTGGTGTTCGGCATCGTTTTCCCTCAATGGTGATCGAAAATGAAACGGAGGCAGGTAGTTAAAGGATACAGCCAACGTTCTGAAATTCACAACTGTTTTTTGTTCAAAAACGTTCGAAGTGGCAGAAAAAGCCAGTTCTGAATCGACGTAAGTCACCATTGCTCCGGGTCCAAAACCCGTTTTTTCGTGTTTTTTTCGTC
>JANXNT010000663.1 GCA_025353985.1 Limnoglobus sp. | reverse complement strand
ATTGAGACGAAAAAACACGAAAAACACGGTTTAAAAACTTTCGCAATTCGGACTTATGTCGACGCGGAGAGGCGAATTCCGCGTTCGCGGATCGGTTTTTTGACAGATGATCGCAAACTGCACCCGTCTCGATTTTGGTCTGCAAAGCGGGTTGCAAGTGGTCTGGCGACGCATTTCACGTAACCTTTCCAAATCGAATTCCTAATGGAGGCCGCAACCGTGCGTCAAGTTTGTCCGAAGTGCATGACCGGTGTCGAGGTGCCCGAATCGGCGAGTGGCACCGATTTCGCATGCCCGCAGTGCGGCGTTCCGTTCGCCATCCCGAAGGTTTATTCCCCTGCTGTATCGGTACCCGCCATGACTTCTGATCGCCCGTTGCCCCCGCCCGGTTTCATGCCACCGGTTGTGACGCCATCAGCTCTGCCCACAGTGATCGCACCCGGTGAGTTGCGTGAAGTCGGCTTTCAACTTTCCCCCCCGGTGATTGCCTGGATCCCCATCGGCTTGCTCACATTCGCGTTCGTGTTGACGTTCTTCACCTGGATCGGTGCCTACCCTGGTGGCAATCGCGTGTTCTCGCAATCGCCCTGGGATGCACTATTTGCTAGTATTTCAAAGAACAATCCCCCTGTGGAACTTGAAACCACCGAGAAAAAACTCGAAGAATTGATTCACTCCAATTGGCTGTTGCTGCCGTATTTCGTGCTACTCATCGGCACGCTGTTTATCGGCTGGATCGAACGATTTATCCAAGATCCGGATGCGCGAACATTACCGGGGCCGTTGGCGTGGCTGCCGAAGATTTGGCCACAACGCTTCGCGTTACTTACGGTGTTGACCGTCGTGTTGTTCTTGTTCGTCGCCTGGACTTCCATCCGTGGTTTGGGTCTTGAAACCGCGATTCGTGAAATGGCAACGCAAACGCACGCTGATGAGATTACCGCTGCCGATACGGCCACGAAAAAGCTTGCTGTACAAGTGAAACTCGGGCAGACGATCGGCAAGTTCGCTTTGCAAAGCACGACGTTTCACATTCTTGCGCTCGCCGCACACTTCTTCGCGGTGATCTTCATGCTCGTTCGCACGTGGCTGCATCGTCGTGGCGCGAAGCCGGTGCCGCAGTTGGTGATGCGCTATTAGTCCATCGGCCATAGCCCGACGAGGCTTTGGTAGAAGGGGCGGATCCATTTCGGTAGCAGTCGGCTGAAACTCGATCGTCGCGTTTCGCCGACGTAAATTTGATCCGACGGCTGCACCCGGACGTTTGTTCGCGTATCGCCATCGAGCACAATCGCTTCCACATCAACGGTAAACAACTCGCTCGGCTTCCCCTCCGCCACGTTTGGGCGAACGATCGATATGTCGTTCAACTTCGTCGTGGCGGGCAGGATCGCACCGGCCTTCAGTAAGAAATCGACCGCGTATTCTGGCCCCATGTAAGGCACCGTTCGCGTGCGTTTGTTGTCTGGCCCGGTGATGTAAATGCGGTTCGCTTTGTGCGAAATCACTTTGAATTGCAGTCGATCCACGGGTACGTTCACCGCTCGCCCGATTTCCGCACTCGCTTCATCCGTGGTGAGGTTTTGCACGCGAATCGTGCCGGATTCGCCCATGGAAATGCGGCCATCGACATCGACCGTGACGATCGCATCCCATTCGCGATGGTCGGCAAACGTCAGTTCGAGCACATCGGGGCAGCCGATGCGGTAGAGGTGCCCGTTTGCCGTGAGTGACGGCACCACGATCGGCCCGCGCGACGCACAGCCAATGCACAGCACACATACGATCGGAGCGAAGCGTTTCACTTCGCATTCTTCGACTGAATCGCGTGGCAAGCTTTACCGAAAATCGGGACTTTGCGTCTGTTTTTCGCCTCTCATAATCGACGTAAGTCCGAATTCCAAAAGTTTTAAAAACGTGTTTTCGGGTGTTTTT
The DNA here is from genome assembly GCA_025353985.1 of Limnoglobus sp. GTDB lineage: Bacteria > Planctomycetota > Planctomycetia > Gemmatales > Gemmataceae > Limnoglobus. The sequence goes on along the minus strand of JANXNT010000663.1, from coordinate 648 downwards.
TCGTCTGAAAATGCCACTTTTTGATCGCAAATCGCTTATCTGTTCCGGGTATTTTTTCGGTATCTTGTTATCCCATCGTGGGTTACGTCGACGAACCTGTGATTGACACTCGCAGCAGGTAGCGCCTTTTTTGGGTCACTATGCGACCTAAAATCGACCGTGCGCGCCTTTTCTGGGTCATTTGCGCGCACTTCTGAGTCATTTCGGCGCACTTTTGGATACGTCCGTGTACACCCCACAATTCCGACTTACGTCATTTCCACGTAAACTTATTGACTCCCAAAAATCGTGTGGGCGGAGGTTTTTCTTCGATGCGGTTCGGTTTCGGATACACTTTCACTGATCATTCCGATTGCCGTCCGGGAACCGAACGACCATGCCTGCCGATACGAAACCTCTCTTCCGTGCGGAAGCGTTGCGGAAGAAACTCGATGCGTTCCTACTGCCAGATCGCTGCGAAGCGGTGCGGCTCAAGTTCACCAACTGGGCGCGAAAGCTCAACGAGGGGAAGCTCGATAAGGACACCGAAATCCAGCTCCTGCCGATTTTCCTGACGCATATCTTCGAAGGGTTGCTCGGCTACATTGGCCCGGTTTCGGACAGTGGCTTCGATGCCTACACGATGAAGCGCGAAATGCTCATCGAGGT
>JANXNT010000588.1 GCA_025353985.1 Limnoglobus sp. | reverse complement strand
GTTCAGCGAGCGAACCTGGAAGCATCACGCGGTCGCGCTGATCGTGCCATTCAGCGCGATCTGCTGGGCGATTGGCAATACGCATTTTCCGAAGCAAACGCGAATCGGCATCGGCGCAATCTTCACCGTTGCCGTGGCGCTGATGTGGCTACCGAGCTTTATGGGATCCGAAACGCAAGACCTCGCACTCGTCTACGGCACGCACACGATGGCATTCGTGCTGACCGTCGCGGCACTGATGGTGATGCAGATTGCATTAAAGCGAAGCGATCTCACTCGTGCATAACTCGCCACTCGCCACTCACCACTCAAGACTGGCCCCGTCGCCGACGGGTGCGCAACACGTGGGCAATGCGCGAACGTACCTCGTGGCGTGGCTGGCGGCGCGGTCGCAATCGGGCACGCTTGCGTTACGCATCGAAGACATCGACTCGCCACGCACGAAAGCGGGTGCCGCCGAACAAGCGCTGGCCGACCTGCGCTGGCTCGGTTTGGACTGGGACGGCGAACCGGTCGTGCAAACCGCACGGGTGCCGTTGTACGAAGACGCACTCCGCGCGTTGATGCAAAACGAACTCGTTTACCCCTGCATGTGTAGCCGAACGGACATTTTGAATGCAGCGAGCGCGCCCCATGCGGAGCACGAAGGGCCGACCTACCCTGGCACCTGTGCGGGGCGTTCGGCACGCGATGCGGCGACGTTGGGAGTGCCGTATGCCTGGCGGTTCCGCGTTGCGGAGTCGCCGGTTTTCGAGGATCGCATCGTTGGCCGGACGGCGCTGGATTTGCAAAGTCTGGGCGGCGATTTCGTCGTCTGGAAGAACGCGGGTACGCCTGCGTATCAACTTGCGGTCGTCGTCGACGATGCGAAAATGGGCATTACCGAAGTCGTTCGCGGCGACGATCTGTTACCCTCGACGCCCCGGCAACTGCTGCTTTACCACGCGCTGAAATTCGTTCCGCCGCAGTTTGCGCACGTGCCGCTAGTAGTCGGCGAAGACGGCCGACGCCTCGCGAAACGCCACGGCGACACGCGACTATCCGCACTACGCGAAACGGGCGTTCGCCCCGAAGCGCTCCTCGGATTACTCGCCTGGTCGTGCGGCTGGCTCGATCGCGCCGAACCGGTAACCGCACGCGAGCTTCTGCCGCATTTCTCCTTCGAAACGATCCCGCGCAGACCGTTCGTGCTGACTGCCAACCACCTGCGCGCGATCGGGTATCGCTGATTATTTCACGACCCGCACGCTGATGTGGCTCGTCGTGGTGGCGTCGCCGGTTTGCCAGATGCGGTGCGTCTGCTTCTGGAAGTCGGCTTCCTTCGCTTTGTAAATGTCGCAGAAGGTTTGCGGGTTTCGGTCGACGAGCGGGAACCAACTGCTTTGCACGTGGACCATCAGGCGGTGACCGGTGCGGAAGGTGTGGCAGATGTCCGGCATGGTAAATTTCACCGAAGTCATCTTGTTCGGTTCGAACGCTTCGGGCGTCTCGAAACCGTTGCGAAACTTGCCGCGGAATGGCTCGCCGCGAACGAACATCTGGAAGTTCCCCATGCGCACGCCTGCCGGGTTTGGGTCGGTATCGGGGGCATCGGCGGGGTACACGTCGATGACCTTCACCACCCAGTCCGCATCGGTGCCAGTCGTGCTCACTTGCAATTGCACATCAATCGGCCCGCTCAACGTCAGATCGTCCTTCAATACGGGTGTTTGATAGACGAGCACATCCGGACGGCGTGAGGCGTGGCGCTGGTCGGCGACCATGTATTCGTAATCCATTTTCACTGTTGTTCGTTCGAGGAACGGCACCGGCTTCGCGGGATCCGATACGAACTCGTCGCTCGTCGGCGATCCGGTCTCGAATGCCGTCTCCAGGCGTCCGCCACGGTTCAGGTGGAACTCGGTTTTCTGCGTCGTTTTCGGTGGCCACGCATCGTACTTCCGCCAGACATTCGTGCCCGATTCGAACACCCACGCCTCCGGTGCGACGAACTCGCCTTCGCCCTTCAAAATCTTCTTGAAGAACGGCAATTCGATCTTCTCGCGATAGAACTCCGCGGTCTTCGAACCGAACCGGATATTCCCCAAAGACGACCCCTCGCCACGGCTCCAACCGCCATGATCCCACGGCCCCATCACGAGGAAATTGTTCGTGTTTTCCGGGCTGCCGCGCTCGGTGTTCTTGTAGCATTCGAGCGAGCCGAACAGGTTCTCCGCATCGTACCAACCGCCAACAGTCATCGTGGCCGGGCGGATGTTCTTGAGGTGCTGCCGAATGTTCTTCGACTTCCAGAATTCGTCGTAGGTGCCGTGTGCCATCATCTCGTTCCAGAACGCGATCTCGCCTTTCAAATACTTCTTGTCCGCGTTGGCGAGCGGCCCCATTTGCAGGAAGAAATCGTAGCCATCGGGCGTGTCGTGATCGAACGGCAATCGGCCAAACTTCGCCGACGGTTCCGGGCGGATTTTGCCGAACGCCGCCATGAAGTTGAAGCCGTGCGGCAGGAACAGGCAGCCGTTGTGGTGGAAGTCGTCGCCGATAAACCAGTCCGTCACGGGGGCTTGCGGCGAGCAAGCTTTGAGCGCCGGGTGCGCGTCGATCATCCCCGCCGCCGTGTAGAAGCCGGGGTACGAAATGCCAGACTGCCCGACCTTGCCGTTGTGGTTCGGCACCTTGTTTAGCAGCCATTCGATCGTGTCGTAGGTGTCGGTACTTTCGTCGAAATCCTTCGGCCCCTTCTTCGGGTTATGCGGTCGCACGTTCGTGAACTCGCCTTCGGACATCCAGCGACCGCGGACATCCTGATACACGAAAATAAACCCGTCGAACGCGAACAACTTCGACGGCCCGAGCGTGGTGCGGTAGTTGTCGACGCCATACGGCGTAATGCTGTACGGCGTGCGGTTCAGCATCATCGGGTATTTCTTCGTATCGTCTTTCGGAACGTAGACCGCCGTGAACAGCTTGACGCCGTCCCGCATCGGAATGCGGTACTCGTACTTCGTGTAGTTCGCCAAAATATGTTCGCGCAGCAACTTGGCTTCATCGACAACCGGCATCTGCGCAAACGCAGTGGAAGCAACGAACAAAAGCAGAATCGCAGTCAGGCATTTCATCGTGTCGGTTTCCGTAACGGAATGGAGTCCGAGAACGAGGATACCCGAGTTGCCACGCCAGTGCGAACGGGAATTGTTCTTGTTTCGCCGCGCGGCGTAGTCTTCAGAGCCGCCTTCGACAGAATCGCTTTTTAGAATTCGGCCGCGATGGAAACGGTATTGATAGGATCGATCCTAAGTGACGTGAAGTTGCTGTTGACGGTATTTTGGGCCATCTCGATTCCGGTTCTCCAGTTTTGGCAAAAGGCACAGACATCATTTCGATGTGGGAATTCTCGCTATCGAAACTTTCGTGAGTCGTGGTTTTCGGGCCTGAAAGGTCCG